>DATBXG010000290.1:0-10315 GCA_036514415.1 Paraburkholderia sp. | reverse complement strand
CGCAGACCTATCATGACCCTCATCGTCACCGGCGCGGCCGGCTTCATCGGCAGCAACCTCGTCAAGGCGCTGAACGAACGCGGCGAAGACCGCATCATCGCCGTGGACAACCTCACCCGCGCGGACAAGTTCAGGAATCTCGTCGATTGCGAGATCGACGACTACATCGACAAGACCGAGTTCGTCGAGCGCTTCACGCGCGGCGATTTCGGCGACGTGCGCGCGGTTTTTCATGAAGGCGCCTGTTCGGACACCATGGAAACCGACGGCCGCTACATGATGGACAACAACTTCCGCTACAGCCGTGCCGTGCTCGACGCGTGCCTCGCGCAGCGCGTGCAGTTTCTGTATGCGTCGTCGGCGGCGATCTATGGCGGCTCGACGCGCTTTGTCGAAGAGCGTGAAGTGGAAGCGCCGCTGAATGTGTACGGCTATTCGAAGTTCCTGTTCGACCAGGTGATCCGTCGCGTGCTGCCCACGGCGCAGAGCCAGATTGCGGGCTTTCGCTACTTCAACGTCTATGGTCCGCGCGAGACGCACAAGGCGCGCATGGCTTCGGTGGCGTTCCACAACTTCAACCAGTTCCGCGCCGAAGGCCGCGTGAAGCTGTTCGGCGAGTACAACGGTTATGCGCCGGGCGAGCAGACGCGCGACTTCGTTTCGGTCGAGGACGTGGTGAAGGTCAACCTGTTCTTCTTCGATCACCCTGAGAAGACGGGCATCTTCAATCTGGGCAGCGGCCGCGCGCAGCCGTTCAACGACATCGCGACGACGGTGGTGAACACGCTGCGTGCGATGGAAGGCAAGCCGGCGCTCTCGCTCGCGGAGCAGGTCAAGGAAGGGCTGATCGAATACATCCCGTTCCCCGATGCGCTGCGCGGCAAGTATCAGTGCTTCACGCAGGCGGACCAGACGAAGCTGCGCGCGGCGGGCTACGACGCGCCGTTCCTGACGGTGCAGGAAGGCGTGGATCGTTACGTACGTTGGCTTTCTGGCCAGGTGTAACGCGAAGTCGCGACTTCATAAACTGGACTCTCCTCGCCGGCGATGGTCGCCGGCGTTTTCAGGGAGATCCAGCATGTTCCGAAAAATCCTTGCGGCGGCCGCGCTCCTGGCCGTATTCGGCCACGCCTTCGCGGCCGTGGACGTCAACTCCGCCAACGAAGACGCGCTCCGCGGCATCAAGGGCATTGGGCCCGCGCGCGCCAAGGCCATTCTCGACGAGCGCAGCGCGCACGGCCCGTACAAGGATGCCGCTGACCTCGGCAAGCGCGTGAAGGGCATGGGCGGCCATACCGTCGAACGTTTGCAGGCCGAAGGATTGGCGGTCGGCCCCGCGAACGCCCAGGCGGCGCAGGCGAAGGTTGCACAGGCAACGCCCGCGAAGGCGGGTGCGCAGTCGGTTGCACAGCAGCCGCCTGCCGTGGCCGTCAAGAAGTAGGCGTCCTCTTGCGTTTTGCCCCGCGCGTTGTGCATCAGCATCGCGGGGCTTCAGTCTCCTTCAGGTGTCGCCGGGTGAGGTTGACCCGCGACGTTAACCCGCGGCCCGGGCCGCGGGCTTTTTGCCGTGCGTGGCGCCTGGCTCGCCAGCCTGCGTCCATACGAGCGTTATGGGTCCCCAACGGTCGCTGCCCGCGTGGTTTAGAATCCACGGATCACGTCATCGCGCCTCACCGCCATTTCCATGCCCTACAAGACCATTGAAGACACGATCGGCAACACTCCGCTCGTGCAGCTCGTCCGCTTGCCCGACGATGAAATCCGCGCCCGCAACAACGTCATTTTGGCCAAGCTGGAAGGCAACAACCCGGCTGGGTCGGTGAAGGACCGTCCGGCGCTCTCGATGATCCGCAAGGCAGAAGAGCGCGGCCGCATCAAGCCGGGCGACACGCTCATCGAGGCGACGAGCGGCAACACGGGCATCGCGCTCGCCATGGCGGCGGCGATCCGCGGCTACAAGATGGTGCTCATCATGCCCGAGGACCTGTCGGTCGAGCGCCGCCAGAGCATGGCCGCGTATGGCGCCGAAATCATGCTCACACCGGTGAAGGGCGGCATGGAATATGCGCGCGACCTCGCCGAGCAGCTGCAGCGCGACGGCAAGGGCATCATCCTCGACCAGTTCGCCAACCCCGACAATCCGCTTGCGCACTACGAGGCCACCGGCCCGGAAATCTGGCGCGACACGGAAGGGCGCATCACGCATTTCGTTTCGTCGATGGGGACGACCGGCACGATCATGGGCACGTCCCAGTTCCTGAAGGAAAAGAACCAGGCCATCGAGATCGTCGGCGCGCAGCCGGAAGAGGGCTCGCGCATTCCGGGCATTCGCAAGTGGCCCGAAGCGTATATGCCGAAGATCTTCGACCGCAGCCGCGTGGATCGCGTGGAGAACGTGAGCCAGGCGGCCGCTGAAAACATGGCGCGTCGTCTTGCCTCGGTCGAAGGCATTTTCGCGGGCATTTCGTCGGGCGGCGCATGCGAGGTGGCGATGCGTCTCGCGCGCCAGCTCGAGAACGCGACGATCGTGTTCATCGTCTGCGATCGTGGCGACCGGTATCTGTCGACGGGCGTGTTCCCGGCCTGATCGAAGCACGGATGCAAAAACGGCCTTCGGTGTTTCCGAAGGCCGTTTCGTTTTGTGCCGCTGGGCTTGCTCGCTGACCGGCTTACTGGTCTTGCGGTCCGGCAGGCGTCGTGCCTGTGCCGCCAGGGTTGCCCTGGCCGCCGTTCATGCCGTTGGCGTTGCCGCCATTGACGTCATTGGCGCCGTTGCCGCCATTTCCATTGCCACCGTTGCCACCATTGGCACCATTGCCGTTCGACGGGCCCACACCGACGCCCGGCTGCGTCGCCAGCATCTGCGCCTTCACGCGCAAGCCCAGCTGATACACCGCGAGCGCGTAGAAGAAGCTGCGGTTATAGCGCGTCAACACATAGAAGTTCTTGAGCCCGAGCTTGTACTCCGTGCCTCGGCCCGGCGTGGGAAGGTCGATGACCGTGACGGGCGTGCTCGCCTCGGCGGCGACGTCAACGTCCGGCTGGTCGAGCACGAGGCCTGAGCGCAGCAACTGGCTGAGCGGCCAGCGCGGTTCGGGCTTGCCGTCCGCGGCAGCCTGCGCAATGCCCAGGCTGCCCGCATCCGTGGCGATATTCCACACCACGGGGCGCCCCGTTTCCCAGCCGTTCTGCCGCAGATAGTTCGCCACGCTGCCGATCGCGTCGGCCTGGCTCCCGCGCAGGTCGATATGGTTGTTGCCCTCGTAGTCGACCGCGTACTGCACGATGCTGCTCGGCAGGAACTGCGGAATGCCGATCGCGCCCGTGTATGAGCCGAGCACCGACGACGGATCGATCTGCGCGTCGCGCGTCCACACGAGGTAGTCCTCGAGATTTTTGCGGAACGTTGCCATGCGCTCGGCGCGATTCGGCGTGTTCGGATAATCGAAGGCGAGCGTCGTGAGGGCGTCGAGCACGCGGAAGTTGCCCATGTAGCGCCCGTAAATCGTCTCCACGCCGATGATGCCGACGATCACCTCCGGCGGCACGCCAAACTCTTCCGATGCGCGCTTCAGCGTGGCCTGATTCGCGCGCCAGAAGCGCACGCCCGCATTGATGCGTACCGGGTCGAGGAAGCGCGCCTGATACGCGCGCCAGTTCTTGACGCCCGGAACGGGCGAGGGCGTGACGAGCTTCACGGCCGTCGCCGAATAGTTCGCGCTCGCGAAGAGCGCGTGCAGCGCCGTGGGATCGAAATCGTAGCGCGCCACCATGTCATTGATGAAGCCGTCGACGTCGGGATTGTTCGCGTAGCGCTGCGGAACGATTTCCTCCTCGAACGTCTGGCCCTGAGCCGGCGCTTGCGGCTGTGCCTGCGCGAGCGTGAGCGGCGTCTGTCGCGATTTCGGCGCGGCAGTTTGCGCGCGCGCCGCGCCGGTGCACAGCGACGCCGCGACGCAAAGCGCGAGTGCGAGGGACGTGCGGGGTGGGCGGCCGGAGGCGGACAGAGCGGTCTTGAGCGTCATGAGCGAAAGAGGGGGAGAGCGGTCCAGGAAGAACCCGGGCAGTATAACCGAGCGCCTGGCGGGAATTGGGCCCCTGTGCGCCGCTACGGCGCATGAGCGCCTGGTCCCTGTGGTAACGTGATGCCTGATCGCGCGCCAGACCGGCGCGTCGCCATACTAAAGACAGAAGGAGACACGCGGCCGCGCCCGAAGCCCGCGGCCAGTGCGACTCATGACGACCGGATTCTTCTCTCACCCCGACTGCCTGCTGCACGAGATGGGCGAATGGCATCCCGAATGCCCAGCGCGTCTGCAGGCCATCGAAGACCAGTTGATCGCCAGCCGCATCGACGCGCTGGTCGAGCGCGACGAATCGGCGCCGCTCGCGACCGAGGCCGAACTCCTGCGCGTGCATACCCAGGCGCACATCGACTTCATCCGCAACACCGCGCCCATCGAAGGCTACGCGAGCATCGACCCCGACACGCTGATGAATCCGCACACGTGGCAGGCGGCGCTGCGCGCGGCGGGCGCGGCGATCGCGGCCACCGACGCGGTGCTCGCGGGCCGCTATGAGAACGCGTTCTGCAGCGTGCGGCCTCCCGGCCATCACGCGGAGCCGGCGCGCGCGATGGGCTTTTGCTTCTTCAACAACGTGGCGATCGCGGCGCGCCATGCGCTCGAAGTCCATGGCCTGGAACGCGTGGCCATCGTCGATTTCGACGTGCATCACGGCAACGGCACCGAAGCGGCGTTCGCGGGCGACTCGCGCGTGCTGATGTGCAGCTTCTTCCAGCATCCGTTCTATCCGTACTCGGGCGCGGAGAATCCCGCCTCGAACATGGTCAATCTGCCGATCGCCGCGCGCACGAAAGGCATGGACGTGCGCGAGGCCATCGACATCATGTGGCTGCCGCGCCTGCACGAGTTCAAGCCCGAGATGGTGTTCGTCTCGGCGGGCTTCGACGCGCACCGCGAAGACGACCTGGGCAACATGGGGCTCGTGGAGGATGACTTCGCCTGGATCACGGAGCAGATCCGCACGATTGCGGGCCGCTATGCGAAGGGGCGCATCGTGAGCTGCCTCGAAGGCGGCTATAACCTCTCGGCGCTCGGGCGCAGCGTGGTCGCGCATCTGCGCGTGCTGGCGGATATCTAGGCGTCCCCAGGCGACTCCAAGCGACCCCGTGCGGCGCACATTCGAACGAAGGAGACACGCATCATGAGTCCAGATCCCTGCGCAGCGCCAGCACAGGCCGAGGGCGCGCCGCTCGTCAAAATCACGCGTGACGCCTGGGGTGTGCCGGGCGTCGTGCGCCTCACGCTCAATCGTCCTGACGCGTTCAATGCGCTTTCCGAAGCGCTCATCGATGCGCTGCATGCCGAACTCACGGCGCTCGCGAATTCCGACGCGCGCGTCGTCGTGATCGCGGCGGCGGGGCGTGCGTTCTGCGCGGGTCACGATCTCAGGGAAATGCGCGCGGAGCCTTCGCACGCCTACTACGCGCGGTTATTCGAGCGCTGCTCGAAGATGATGCTGGCGATCCAGAAGATGCCGCAGCCCGTCATCGCGCGTGTGCAGGGCGTGGCGACGGCGGCGGGCTGCCAGCTCGTCGCGATGTGCGATCTCGCGGTCGCGGCGGACTCGGCGCGCTTCGCCGTGTCGGGCATCAATCTCGGTTTGTTCTGCTCGACGCCCGCCGTGCCGCTCTCCCGCAATGTCTCGCGCAAGGCTGCCTTCGAGATGCTGATGACGGGCGCGTTCATCGACGCCGCACAGGCGCAACGCGAAGGCCTCGTGAACCGGGTGGTCCCCGCCGACGAACTCGATGCCGCCGTGACGGCGCTGGCCGCGAGCATTTGCGCCAAGCCGCGAGAGGCGGTCGAGGCAGGCAAGGGGCTCTTTTACCGGCAGCTCGAAATGGGCATCGAAGCCGCGTATCAGGTGGCCGGACAGACCATGGCCTGCAACATGATGACCGACCCCGCACTCGACGGCGTGCAGGCCTTCATCGAAAAACGCGGCGCGAAGTAACAGCGCGAAGTCGAGGCGCAAAGTCACGCGCCCGGCCGGTCAGCAGTGCCGGTCGATCCAGTCGATCATCGCGCCGATCACGCGCTCGCGATCGAGGTCGTTGAGCGTCTCGTGATAGCTGCCTTCATGGAGCGTGAGCGTGCGATCGGGCGATCCCACGTTCGCGCCGAATGCACGGCTGCCTTCGGGCTCGGTGAGTTTGTCCTCGGTGCCATGCCAGATCAGCACGGGCACGCGCAATTGCGCGCGGCCTGCTTCGATGCGTTTCATCGCTTCCAGCAATTGGGCCCCGGTGCGGGCGGGAATCGCGCCGTGATGCACGAGAGGATCGGCGCGATTCGCTTCGACCACCGCGGGGTCGCGCGCGAGCAGCGCGGCGTCGATCTTCATGGCCGGAAAGCGCGGCCAGATCGCGCTGATGATGCGGCTCGCGCCGATCATCCACGCGGGGACGTCGCGGCCCGGCGCGAGCGCCGCGCTCGAGAGCAGAAGGCCCGCGAGCGGCACACGCGATTGCGGCAAGCGCTCGATCGCGTAGAGCGCGGCGATCGCACCGCCCATGCTGTGGCCCATCAGGAAGAGCGGCGTGCGCGCATTGGCACCCGCGGCGGCGCACTGCGCGCTCGCGTGGGCGAGAAGCGCCCCGGCGTCGTCGAGATATTCGTCGAAGCGCGCGACCCACGTGCGTCGGCCGGGAGCGCGACCGTGGCCCCGCAAATCGATCGCATAGACATCGATGCCTGCGGCATTCAGGCGCGCGGCGAGCGCGGCGTAGCGGCCCGCGTGTTCCGCCAGGCCATGAACCAGCGCCAGGGCCGCGCGCGGCGGCGTGCTCGCGCGCCAGACGTAAAGCGGCAGTTCGACGCCGTCGCGCGTGCGCAGTGTCGAGCGCCCGGTGGACCCGGTGGCTTGCGTCGGGCCGATGTTCTGACTGGTCTCCATCTCGCTCCCTGGCTGGGCGTTCATTGTCGGTATCCGTATCAGACTGTCGGCAGCAGTGTAGCGGCCTCATGAGCCACGGCGGGCCGCAAACATCCTCTAATGTCTGCCGGTTATGAAAGTATCGAAATTGATTATTAAAAGGAATTTTAGGTGCCAGGGTAAAATAGCCGGCTAAATCCAGTCCAGCAAACGGCGGCTGTCTGCCGGCGCGACGCGTTTTCCGCGATCCATCCAGATGGGTGCGGGCAAGGCGAGCGGCGCGCGGCACACCCGCCGTTTCGTTTTTTCCATGATCGAAATTCGAAACGTGTCCCAGCGCTTCGCCGGCCCACAAGGCTGGATCGAAGCGCTGCACAACGTCAATCTGACGATTCCGCCGGGCGAAGTGTTCGGCATCATCGGGCGCAGCGGCGCCGGCAAGAGCACGCTCGTCCGTACCATCAATCTGCTCACGCGGCCCACCGAAGGCGACATCGTCGTCAACGGGCGCACGCTGACGTCACTCTCGTCCGGCGACCTGCGCGAAGCGCGGCGCGAGATCGGCATGATCTTCCAGCACTTCAACCTGCTTTCGTCGCGCACCGTGTTCGACAACGTCGCGCTGCCGCTCGAGCTTGCTGGCGTGAAGCGCGCAGAGATCGAAGCGACGGTGTTGCCGCTGCTCGAGCTCGTCGGCCTGAGCGCGCAGAAGGACCGCCATCCGTCGCAGATCAGCGGCGGCCAGAAACAGCGCGTGGGCATCGCACGCGCGCTCGCGAGCAAGCCGAAGGTGCTGCTCTCGGACGAAGCGACCTCGGCGCTCGACCCCGAAACCACGCGCGCCATTCTCGACCTGCTGCGCAAGATCAATCGCGAGCTGAACCTGACCATCGTGATGATCACGCACCAGATGGAAGTGATCAAACAGGTCTGCGACCGCGTGGCCGTGCTCGATGCGGGCCGTGTCGTGGAAAGCGGTCCCGTCATCGACGTGTTTCTGCAGCCGCGCCACGAAGTCACACGCGCGCTGCTCGGCGACGTCATCGCCCAGGAGTTGCCGCCGGCGCTCAAGGCGCGCGTGGCGGAGCACCTCGCAAAGGGCAGCGGCCACTTGCTGCGTCTCGCATTCAAGGGCACGGGCGTCGATCAACCCGTGCTATCGGAGACGATTCGCCGCTTCGAGCTCGATTTCAACATCCTGCACGGCCAGATCGACGAGATCCAGGGGCAGGCGTTCGGCTCGCTCGCGGTGCTCGCGGGCGGCGATCCGGTGAAGGTGGCGCAGGCCATTGCATGGCTGCGCGAGCAGGGTGTCGTGGTGGAGGAGCTGTCCCATGTGGAGTGAAATGTTCGACATGTTCGTCCAGTCGTTCTGGGAGACGCTCATCATGGTGGGCATCTCGGGACTCGTGGGCGCGGCCATCGGCCTGCCGCTCGGCGTGCTGCTGTATCTCACCGACCGTGACGGCGTGCTGCAGAACATCGCCGCGAATCGCGTGATGGGCGTGATCGTCAATGCCGTGCGCTCGACGCCGTTCATCATCCTGCTCGTCGCCGTGATCCCGTTCACGCGTCTCGTGGTGGGCTCGTCGATCGGCACGGCGGCAGCGATCGTGCCACTCACCATCGCCGCCGCGCCGTTCATCGCGCGGCTGGTGGAAACGGCGCTGCGCGAAGTCGATCGCGGCCTCATCGAAGCCGCCCAGGCCATGGGCGCGAGCACCAGCCAGATCGTCTTCAAGGTGCTGCTGCCCGAGTCGCTGCCCGGCGTGGTGGCGGGGCTCACCATCACGTTCATCTCGCTCGTCGGCTATTCGGCGATGGCGGGCGCGATTGGCGGCGGCGGTCTTGGCGACCTCGGCATCCGCTACGGCTATCAGCGCTTCGAGCCTGAAGTCATGCTGATCGTCGTCGTGATCCTGATCGTGTTCGTGCAGCTCGTGCAGTCGTTCGGCGACTGGCTCGTGCGGCGCTTGAGCCACAAATAAGCCTTGTAACAAGCGGTCTTTCGATCAACACAACTACACAGGACAAAGGTTGGGTATGCAACGACGTTTCATGATCCGCTTCGCGGCCGCTCTGGGTGCGGCTGCGTTCATCGCACCGCTGGCGGCACACGCGGACGAGACCATCAAGGTCGGCGTGACGGGTGGCCCGCACGAGCAGGTGATGGAAGTCGTGAAGAGCGTGGCCGCGAAGAACGGGCTGAACATCAAGATCGTCGAGTTCTCCGACTACGTGCAGCCGAACGCGGCGCTCGCGGGCGGCGACCTCGACGCGAACAGCTACCAGCACGCGCCGTACCTCGACGCGCAGGTGAAGGATCGCGGCTACAAGCTCATCAAGATCGCGGACACCGTCACGTTCCCGATGGGCATCTACTCGAAGAAGATCAAGTCGCTCGCCGAACTGAAGCCGGGCGCCCGCATCGCGGTGCCCAATGATCCGACGAATGGCGGCCGGGCGTTGCTCCTGCTGCAAAAGCAGGGCCTCATCAAGCTGCGCGCCGACGCCGGCTTGAAGGCGACGCCGCTCGACATCGTGGAAAACACCAGGAAGCTGAAGATCGTCGAACTGGACGCCGCCCAGATTCCGCGCTCGCTCGACGACGTGGACGCAGCCGCGATCAACACGAACTTCGCAATGGAAGCAGGCCTGAAGCCGAAACAGGATGCGATCGCCATCGAGGACCCGAAGGGCCCGTACGTGAACATCCTCGCGATCCGCGAAGCCGATCGCAACAAGCCCTGGGTGGCGAAGCTGGTGGCCGCTTACCACTCGCCGGAGGTGAAGCAGTACATCGAAACGAAGTTCGGCGGCGCGGTCATTTCCTCCTGGTAAGCCCCGTCAAAGCCGTGAGATTAGGGAAATCAGTCGGCGCCCGGGCTTGATGTCCGGGTTTTTTTCACCGTAAAATCGCACGATCGTTCGCTACTGACGACCGGGGTGCGGCAGCGGTGGTTCGTGAAAATTGCTGGTGGCAGATCGCCCCTATGGGGCTATCGCTATAATGTCCGCCAGGTTGACGTATTCGTAACTTCGGAGCATGTGAATGAAAGTCCTTGTACCCGTCAAACGCGTAGTCGATTACAACGTGAAGGTTCGTGTGAAGTCGGATGGCACGGGCGTCGACATCGCGAACGTGAAGATGTCGATGAACCCGTTCGACGAGATCGCCGTGGAAGAAGCGGTACGTCTGAAGGAAGCGGGCGTGGCGACCGAAGTCATCGCGGTTTCGTGCGGTGTTTCGCAAGCGCAGGAAACGCTGCGCACGGCGCTGGCCATTGGCGCAGATCGCGCGATCCTCGTCGAGTCGAATGAAGACCTGCAGCCGCTGGCCGTGGCGAAGCTCCTG
>DATBXG010000289.1:0-3792 GCA_036514415.1 Paraburkholderia sp. | reverse complement strand
CAGCGGTGATAGGTATCCATCGTGCGGCCCGCGATCGACTTCGGCCAATGCTCGCTAGCGTCGAACGGGAAGAGTTGAGCGCTGGGCAGCACAAGGTAGTCGTAACGCTCGAAGAGCGCGAGCAGCGCGTTGTACCACTGGCTGCGCGTGATCGTGGCGTTCCACACGTCTTCGCCGGAGAGCTTCAGACCGCCTTCCACTTCCCACTGCGCCTCGGGCTTGAGCAGCGCGCGCTTTTCGGGGTCGCGGTAGAACGCGCCGAGCGTGCCCGCGCAGGAAAACTGGCGCAGCGTGAGCCACGTCTGCCACAGTCGCTCCATCGCGAAGTCGGGGCGCGCGGCCTCGACCTTGCAGCCAATCGATTCGAAATCCTTGAGTGCCGTTTCGCATAGCGCGAGCACGCCGTCTTCCATCGGCAGATAGCCGTCGTAGTCACCTAGCCAGCCGATGCGCGCGCAACCAAAGTCGCGTTCCAGCGAGCCCGCGAACTGTGCGGGATCTTCGGCGATGGAAAGCGGCGCGCGCGCGTCGTAGCCAGCCTGGGTGGAGAGCAGCATCGCGAGGTCGGGCACGTTGCGGCCCATCGGCCCCGCATAACCGAGTTGATGGAAGAACAGATCGTGGGCGGGCACGGAGGGCACGCGTCCTTGCGACGGACGAAAACCGAATACGTTGTTCCAGCCCGCGGGATTGCGCAGCGAGCCCATCATGTCGCTGCCGTCCGCCACGGGCAGCATGCGCAGCGCGAGCGCCACGGCCGTTCCGCCGCTGCTGCCGCCCGCGCTGCGCGTGGGGTCGTAGGCATTGAGCGTCGTGCCGAAGACTGTGTTGTAGGTATTCGAGCCGAGGCCGAATTCCGGCGTGTTCGTCTTGCCGATGAAGATCGCGCCCTGTGCGCGCATGCGTGCGGCCATCAGCGCGTCGGCCTTCGGCACTTCGTTGCGCAACAGCGGCGAGCCTTGCGTGGAGGGAATGCCGGCCGTCGCCGTGAGATCCTTCGGCGCCTGTGGCATGCCGTGCATCCAGCCAAGGTACTCGCCGCGCGCGAGCTGGGCGTCGCGTGCATCGGCTTCGGCCAGCAGCGCGGCGCGCTCGCGCAGCGAGACGATGGCGTTGGCGGGCGTGTTCACGCGCTCGATATGGCCGAGGAACGCGGTCATCACTTCGCGGCAGGACACCTTGCGCAGACGTATCCATTCCGAAAGCTGGAGCGCGTCGGCCGTCACGAGATCGTTGGGCGACAGTTGTGCGGGGGACAGCGATGCCTGGTTCATACGTGTCTCTCGTGTGCGGATGGAGCAAGGGCGAGGATCATTGTCGCGCAGCTCGCGATGCGAGCGGAAGCAAACGAATGGTTGCCCCCACAGGGTGGTGGTTGCCGCGTGGCGCGGCAACGTTACTGGGCGGGTGGGGTGCGGGCCGGGGTTGGGTCGTCTGCGGCTGGCGGCTCTGCGCCGGGGAGTGTGGCGCCACCCAGGGACTGGTAGAGCGCAGCGGTGTCCGTGAGTCGATCCGCATGCACGCGCGTGCGGTCCAGCATCGTCTGGAGTGCCTGGCGTTGCGTATCGATCAACGCGAATTCGCTCACGCCGCCGGCCTTGTAACGCGTCTGCGCGATCGCTGCGTTGGCCTGTGCGTCGCGCGCGGCGTCATCGCGCGCCTGCAGTTCGATCGCATCGTTCTGGAGCGCCTGGAGCGAGTCGGCGACCTGCTGCAACGCTTGCAGGACCGTCTGCCGATAGTCGGCGAAGGCGGCTTCATACGCGGCTTGTGACGCGCGTTTCTTTGCGCGCAATTCGCCGCCGTGAAAGAGTGGCTGCGTGAGGCCGAGCCCCACGTTCCAGATGTTCAGGCCGCTCACCACGTCCTCGATATGCGTGCGCTCCGAGCCAATACTCGCAGAGAGCGAGATCTGCGGAAAGAGATTGGCGGTCGCCACGCCGACGTTCGCGCTTGCCTGGTGCAGCAGCGCTTCGGCGGCGCGTATGTCGGGACGCTCGCGAGCCAGCGTGGAAGGCACGGTGAGCGCCACGGTGTCGGGCAGATGCAGCGTATCGAGCGACAAGGCGTCGAGCGGCGCCGCGAACTGCGTGCTGGAAGGCGCCACGCCAAGCAGGATCGCAAGCTGATGCTCCGCTGCGTCGCGCTGCGTTTCGAGCGGCGGCAGGGACGCGCGCGTTTGCGCGAGCAGGGTGCGCTGGCTGCGCACGTCGATTTCCGCCACGCCGCCGGCAGCAAAGCGCGCTTGCATGATCGTGAGCTGGTGCGCCTGGGTGTCGGCCAGTTGCCGCGTGATTTCGATCTGGCGTTGCAAGGAAGCGCGACGTATGGCGGTGGACACGACGTTGGCGGCTACCGTCAGACGCGCGGCCTCCATTTCGTACGCCTGATAGTCGACCTGGGCGAGCGTGGCTTCGAGCGCGCGGCGGTTTGCGCCGAACAGATCGAAGACGTACGAGACGCTGACCGAAGCGTTGTAGAGCGTAAACGGCGGCGGGTTCGGCACCTGGGTGATGCCGAAGGCGGCGAGATCGACCTTCTGGCGCGTGCCCGAGAGCTTCAGATCGACTGCTGGAAAGTTCGTCGCGCCTGCCTGCGCGTTGTAGTTTTCGCGCGCCTCCACGAGCTTCGCGCGCGCCGAGTCGAGCGTGGGGCTCGCGCGCAAGGCCTGATCGACCAGCGCGTTCAACTCCGCACTGCCGAACTGCGTCCACCACACGTGGGGCGCGTGTTCCGCGGCGGCGAAGGTCTGTGTGCCGCCGCCGGGGCCTGCTGCGCTTGCTGTCGCCGCCGGCACGGGCTCGCGTGTCCAGCCTGTGGCATCGGGCGCTGCGGGCGTGTGGAAATCGGGACCCACGGTGCAGCCCGCGAGCAGGAGCACGAGCAGGAAGGCAGAGGAGGCGTCGCGCTTCATCGTCGTGAGCCTTGCGCTAGTCGAGCGTGCGCCGGTAAAAGCGCAAGGCGATCGCCATCACCGCGACCGTGAACACGGCGAGCGGCCACACCGCGGGCCACAGGTCGGTCCAGCCGTTGCCCTTGAGCAGGATGCCGCGCACGAGCCGGTTGAAATACGTGAGCGGCAGCAGATTGCCGAGCCACTGCGCCCAGCGCGGCATGCCACCGAACGGGAACATGAAGCCGGAGAGCAGCAGGCTCGGCAGGAAATAGAACATCGTCAGCTGCATGGCCTGCAACTGGTTTTGCGCGAGCGACGAGAGCGTGATGCCCACCGTGAGATTCGCGGCGATGAAAAGCAGCGCCGAAAGATACAGCGCGACGAGTCCGCCCGCGAACGGCACATGAAACACGTAGCGCGCGGCGAGCACGATGATGGTCGCCTGGATCAGCCCGATCGCGACGTAAGGGATGATCTTGCCGGTCATGACCTCGATGGGCAGCACCGGCGTGGCGAGCAGGTTCTCCATCGTGCCCCGCTCGCGCTCGCGCGTGATGGCGAGGCCCGTCATCATCACCATCGTCATCGTCAGGATCACGCCCATCAGGCCAGGCACGACGTTGTACTGCGTGATGCCCTCGGGGTTGTAAAGCCTGTGCACCTGCACGTCGAATGCGGCGGGCGTGCCGTTCAGGTGCGCGAGCGGACCGGTGAGATCTTTCGCGACCACAGGCGCGACCAGTCCGGGCACGGCCGCGAGCGCGGTGGTGATGGCGGTGGGGTCGCTCGCGTCGGCCTCGATGAGAAGCGAGGGTCTTTCGCCGCGCAGCAGGCGACGCGAGAAGTCGGTGGGTATGCTCAGCACGAACTGCACCGTGCCGCGCGCGAGCGCCTGG
>DATBXG010000288.1:0-4498 GCA_036514415.1 Paraburkholderia sp. | reverse complement strand
TTTCTCTTCGACGAACCGCTTTCCAATCTCGACGCCGCGCTGCGCAGCCATACGCGTATCGAGATCGCGCGGCTCCATCAGCGTTTCGTGGATGCGAGCGTGGTCTATGTCACGCATGACCAGGTCGAGGCGATGACGCTCGCCGACCGCATCGTGCTGCTGCACTCGGGCGCCGACATGGAGCGCTACGGCAGTGTGGCGCAAAGCGGTGCGCCGCTCGATCTCTATCATCATCCGAAGTCGCGTTTCGTGGCCGGCTTCATCGGCTCGCCGCGCATGAATTTCATCGATGCGATCGTGGAGTCAGCCGAAGAAGACGGCGTGCGCGTCGCGCTTGCTCACGGCGGCGAGACGCTGCTGGCTTGCGTGGACGGCCGTGGGCTGCAGCGCGGCCAGCCCGTCACGCTGGGCGTGCGGCCCGAGCATCTGCGGCTCGATGGCGACGATCAATCGATTGCGTGCGCAACGGTGCTGGCAGAGCGCCTGGGCGAGCACAGCTATCTGCATGCGGATCATGCGGCGGGCACGCTCGTCGCGAAGGCCCCAGGGGATTCGCCGATCGGCGTGGGCGAGCGCATGCGCGTGCACGTGCCGCCGCAAGCGTGCCATCTGTTCGACGCCGAAGGCGTTGCGTTGCGCCGGCTCGCAGCAGCGCACGCGCCGGCGCTGGCCTGATTTCGTTATACCCCGCCGGTAGAGCGGGTCATGAGGCCTGGCGGCGCGAACGCCGCCAGTCAACAAGGCTATCTAACAGCAGTTGGATGGATCGACAAAGGAGACAACAGATGTCCTCTCATCGCTCGACAGTTTTCGGTGCGCTCGCCCGCGCCTCGGCCGCCGTCGCGATCGTTGCGGCGACGGCGTTCACGAGCATGGCCGCCGATGCCGGAACGCTCACCGTCAACGTCTCGGCGCGCGCCAACCAGCGCTCCACCTGGCAAGACGCGTTCGACAAGTTCAAGAAGGCCAATCCCGACGTCGACCTCAAGGTCTCCTATATAACGGAGGAAGCCTACAAGGTGCAGATGGGCGGCTGGCTCGCGACCGATCCGCCGGACGTGGTTTCGTGGCATGACGGCGAGCGCATGGCGTACTACGCGCAGCGCGGCCTGCTCGAAGACCTCTCCGCGGACTGGGCAAAAAACGGCTGGAACGAGCAGTACGCGGCAGTCAAGGGCGCGTCGACGTGGAACGGCAAGCAGTACGCCGCGCCGCTGGGCTATGACGCCTATGGCTTCTTCTACCGCAAGGACCTGTTCGAGAAGGCCGGCATCAAGTCCGAGCCGCAGACGTGGAACGAGTTGCTGGAGAGCTGCAGGAAGCTCAACGCCATCGGTGTGCAGCCCATTGCCGTGGCCGCGCGCGACAGCTGGACGCTGGCGGCCTGGTTCGATTATCTGGACCTGCGCATCAACGGCAACGAGTTTCATCAGCAGTTGATGGCTGGCCAGATTCCCTATACCGATGCGCGCGTGAAGAAGGTGTACACGACGTGGAAGGCGTTGATGGACAACCACTGCTTCATGGAGAACGCGCTTTCCTATGATGTCGATTCGATTGCGCCGGTGCTCGTGAACGGCAAGGCGGCAATGATGCTGATGGGCACGTTCTTCTCGGCCAGCTTCCCGGCGAACATGAAGCAGAACGTGGGCTTCTTCCGCTTCCCGATCATCGACGCGAACGTGCCGACGGCCGAAGACGGTCCTGTGAACGTGCTGCTCATTCCGGCCAAGGCGAAGAACAAGGCCGACGCGCGCCGCCTGCTGGCTTTCATGGAAACGCCGGCGATCAACGCGGACCTCGCGCACGGATGGGGCCAGCTGCCTTCGAACAACAAGGCGGCCGAGCCTGACGATCCCATCTCCAGGGTGGGCTTCCAGACGCTCGCAAGCACGCGTGGCGGCATCGCCCAGTTCTACGACCGCGATATGCAGAAGGAGATGGCCGACGAAGGCATGAAGGCCATGCAGCAGTTCTACAGCGACCCGTCGCAGCTCGATACGCTGCTCGCGCGCCTCGAAACGACGCGCCAGCGCATCTACCACAAGTAAAGGCGCGGTGCGGCCGGCGCATTGCGCCGCCGGCCGCACCTTCCTCGAACACCGGCGAGACTTCACCATGTCCGATACCTTGGCGCGCCCCATTGGGGCGGCGCGGCCGCGTCGCGCCTCCACTGTGCGGCGGCAGCAGAATCGTGCCGCGCTGTTTTTCCTGCTGCCCGGCTGCGCGCTCTTCACGCTGTGCGTGATCTACCCGATCTTCAGCAGCATCACGCTCAGCTTCTACAACTGGGACGGCATGACCGCGAAGACCTTCGTCGGTTTCGCCAACTATGTCGAGCTGTTCCAGACCGACACGTTCTATACGGCGCTCAAGAACAATCTGCTGTGGCTCGTGCTGTTCCTGCTCGCGCCGCCGCTCGGTCTCGTGTTCGCGCTCTACCTGAACCAGCACGTGCGCGGCATACGCGCGGTGAAGTCGCTGTTTTTCGCGCCGTTCGTGCTCTCGGGCGTGGTGGTCGGGCTCGTGTTCTCGTGGTTCTACGACCCGACCTTCGGCCTGCTGCGGATGATCGTCGGGCACGGCGTGCCCGTGCTCGGCGACCCGAAGCTCGTGACGTTCGGCATTATCTTTGCCGCGCTCTGGCCGCAAACGCCGTTTTGCATGGTGCTCTATCTCACGGGGCTCACGGCGATCAACCCGGAAATCGTGGAGGCCGCGCGCATGGAAGGCGCGAAAGGCTGGCGGCTCTTCTGGCACGTGGTGCTCCCGCAGCTTCGCCCGGCCACGTTCATGGCCATCGTGCTCACGGTGATCGGCGCGTTGCGCAGCTTCGACCTGATCGCGGTGATGAGCGGCGGCGGACCGTTCGACAGCTCGACCGTGCTGGCCTACTTCATGTACGACCAGGCGATCAAGTATTACCGCGAAGGCTATTCGGCGGCGATTGCAGTCGTGTTGTTCGCCATCATGCTCATCTATATCGTGTTCCACCTGCGCCGCATGCTGCGCGAAGAACGCTGATTTTTTCACCGGTCTTTCGCCGATTTTTCGTCGATATTCACGGAGTCGCCGCTCATGTATCCGCTTCCCGTCGATCGCTGGAAACCCGCGAATCGCGCGCTTTACAAGATTTCGCTGCCCATTGCGCTCATCATCTGGCTGCTGCCCATGCTGGCGGTGCTCGTCACGTCCATTCGCTCCACCGAGGAACTCCAGCAAGGCGACTACTGGGGCTGGCCGAGGCACTTCGCGCTGCTGGAAAACTATGGTGCGGCGCTCACGCAAACGCCCATGCTCCATTACTTCGCGAACAGCGTGCTGATCACCGTGCCTTCGGTGATTGGCGCCATCGCGCTGGCGTCGATGGCGGGCTTCGCGCTTTCCACGTATCGCTTTCGCGGCAATACGGCGGTGCTGTTCGCCTTCGTCGCGGGCAACTTCGTGCCGATCCAGATCCTCATGATTCCGGTACGCGACATGGCGCTGCGCGCGGGGCTCTACAACACGGTGTGGGCGCTCATCATCTTTCACGTGTCGTTCCAGACCGGCTTTTGCACGCTCTTCCTGCGCAATTTCATCAAGCAGCTGCCATTCGAGCTGATCGAGGCGGCGCGCGTGGAAGGCGCGAGCGAATGGGCCATTTACTGGCGCATCGTCCTGCCGCTCGTGCGGCCGGCGCTCGCGGCGCTCGGCATTCTCGTGTTCACATTCGTGTGGAACGACTACTTCTGGGCGCTCTGTCTCACGCAAGGCGACGACGCCGCGCCGATCACGGTGGGCGTGGCCGCGCTCAAGGGGCAGTGGACCACGGCATGGAACCTCGTGGCGGCGGGTTCGGTGCTCGCGGCGCTGCCTTCGGTGCTGATGTTCTTCGCCATGCAGAAACACTTTGTCGCGGGGCTTACCTTCGGCGCGAGCAAGGGCTGATCGAGCCCGGCTGGAGCCGAAGGATCTTTTTATCTAATTCGTATTCCTGACGTTATTCCGAGGCGGATTGTCAATCATGCAAATCGGTGTCTGCTACTACCCCGAACAATGGCCGCGCACGATGTGGGCCGAAGACGCGCGGCGCATGGCCGAACTCGGCATCACACACGTGCGCATTGGCGAATTCGCGTGGAGCCGCATGGAGCCGCGCGCGGGCGTGTATGTGTGGGACTGGCTCGACGACGCCATCGAAACGCTCGCGGCGCGCGGCCTGAAGATCGTGCTTGGCACGCCCACGGCTGCGCCGCCCAGGTGGCTCGTCGACGCGGTTCCCGACCTGCTGCCTGCCCGCGCGGACGGCACGCGCTGGAACTACGGTTCGCGCCGCCATTACGACATTGCGAGCGAGGCCTGGCGCGCGCATTGCGTGCGGATCACGGAGGCGATGGCGCAGCGTTACGGCGCGCATCCGGCCGTGGTCGCCTGGCAGACCGACAATGAGCTGGGCTGCCACGACACCGTGCCGAGCTGGTCGCCCGCCGCACTGCGCCGCTTCCAGGCATGGCTC
>DATBXG010000287.1:0-2536 GCA_036514415.1 Paraburkholderia sp. | reverse complement strand
TCTCGTCGACGTTGGCGATCACCGTCGAGAACGGCATGAGCCAGCGAAAACCCGAGCCGTTGATGAGCACTTGCAGGAAGGCCGCCGGCGTGACCGGCCCGAACTCGCGCTCATACCCGGCGCGCTCGTGGTCGAGGATCGCCTTGTGCAGCGTGAGCAGCGGCTTGCGCACGGTCGAGAGGAATTGAATCGCGCTTTGTTCGTTCATCGTGCGGCTCCTTCTGTGGCGCATGCCTGATCGTGAGGTGGCGCGAACCTGTCGCGCGGATATGCCGACGATGGTAGCGCAATGGCCGGCCGCGCGTGGCCATGCCCGGCGCGTTCGGCAGCGGCGCTACACTCTGCCGGTTCGCGAAGGCGCGATGTCTGCCCCGCGTGGACGGAAAACTCCGGGAGAGCCTTGCGATGACGATCCTGCCGCTGCGCCGCGACGACCTGCCGCTCGATACCGCCGAGCTGGCGCGCTTCATGGTCGGCAAATATCTCGTGCGCGACCTCGCGCGAGGGCGCATGGCCGGGCGGCTGGTCGAGGTCGAGGCGTATCCCGTGGGCGATTCCACGAGCTACGCCTATGTCGGACGTCGGCCCTATAACGCTGCGATGTTCCTCGAGCGCGGTCATGCTCACGTGCGGCTGACCTATGGCAGCGCATGGATGTTCAACATGTCGAGCGAAGCCGTGGACGTGGGCGCGGGCATCCTGTTTCGCGCGCTGGAGCCGCTGGAAGGCATCGACGCGATGGAGGCGCTGCGCCCGGGCGTCCCGCTACGCGATCTCGCTCGCGGGCCGGGGCGGCTGTCGCAGGCGTTAGGCGTTGCGGCGGCCTTCGACGGCGTCGACCTGTGTCTCGGGCACGGGCTCTGGATCGGGCGCGTGGACGAACCGGCGCGGCCCGTGGGCGCGACGACGCGCATCGGGCTTTCGCGGGAAAGGGACCGGCCGCTGCGCTTCTACGAACTGGGCAGCCGGTTCGTGAGCGGGCCGCGCAGGTTGCTGGACGGGGGCATCGTCGCGGTTTGACCGGGGAAGGCGCCGGGCCGTGCGGTGCGCGCGCGGGGCATTGTTACCCTGGTTGAAACTGTATTTTCTCAAATCAAGGGTTTGCCCTGGTCTTTCATCTCAATAAACTGAAATCACTGATCCGGCGACACACAAGAGCGCCGGCGTAAAACAAGTGATGGAGGTAAGTACCATGAAGACCCGCACCCTGATTCAAGCCGCATTCATCGCCGCCCTGGCGGCCGCCCCGGCCCTGTCGTTCGCCCAGGCGCAAAGCGATGCCCCGAAGACCCGCGCCGAAGTGAAGGCCGAACTGATCCAGCTCGAAAAGGCCGGCTACAACCCGGCTACCGCCAACGACGCGAGCTATCCAGGCGACATCCAGGCCGCCGAAGCGCGTGTGACGCAGCAAGAAGGCCTGGCGCAGCAAGCGCCGGCAGCCGAAACGAGCGGCTATGGCCCGTCGACCTCGGGTTCGGCGCAGTCGGGCCAGCCGGCCACGATGCGTCCGTCGCCGCAATCGGTGTATTTCGGCAACTGAGCGGCAACTGGGCGGCAACTAGTCCGGCAACGAAGCGCCGACTGAGCGGGTAGCGCTGCGAACGCCCGTCACCCACGCGCCGGAGCAAGCGACATCGATCGGCCAGAGCGTGGCCGATCCCGCGCAACCCGGTGCGCCTGGCGCCGCCAGCAGGCTTCCACGACCGGTCGGCGTTCCCACCGAGCAAGGCTCCCAACCGATACCGGCGAAGGCGGATGTGATTCCGCCTTTCCTGCACGCCGCCCGCGCAAATTTTCGCGCGATTTTCTTGCGTGGAACCTCCGCCGCCGCAAGGTGGCTTCGCCCAACCCCGCCGGGATTGGGCGTTTTTTCACATTCTGCGGTCCGAAGAGGGCCGGAGCCGGTGCGTCAGGTGGCGCCGGTCCCGCCAGTGATGTAGTGCTCGAGCTGTTCGATCGTGAACTGCTGCTCGGCGATGATTTCCTTCACCAGGTCGCCGATCGACACCATGCCCACGAGCTTGCCGCCGTCCATGACGGGCAGGTGGCGCATGCGCCGCTCGGTCATGAGCGCCATGCAGTCGTAGGTGGTCTGCTGCGGTTCGACGAAGCGCACGTGCGGGGTCATGATGTCGCGCACGGCGGTCGTTTTCGACGACCGGTCCATGAGCACGATCTTGCGCGCATAGTCGCGCTCCGTGATGATGCCGGCGATCGCCGGACCATCGGTCACGAGCAGCGCGCCGATCCGCTTTTCGGCCATCAGCCGGATTGCGTTGTAGACGGAATCGGACGCTTCGATCGTGTAGACCACCTGATCCGGCTTCGATTTGAGTACCTGTGCAACGCTTGTCATAGGGCGACTTCTCCTCGTCCTTGTGGTTTTTCAGTCATTGTTTTCAGTCATTGCGCGGCGCGGCAGCCTGGGCGCGGCGCCCGTCGTGCCATGGGAAGCCATTCCAGTATAGGCGGACGCCGCGGCGTGCGGCGTCGGAGTATGCGCGGGGTCGCACGGTTTATGCGCAATGCAAACTTC
>DATBXG010000286.1:0-3745 GCA_036514415.1 Paraburkholderia sp. | reverse complement strand
TCGACCACCACCACGCCTTCGCGGGCGAGCAGGACGCTCGCCGTAGCGTGGTCGCCCGCAAGCGCGCCCGTATGCGACTGCGCCGCTTCGCGCGCCCGTGCGCTCTTGCCGGGCATCAGCATGACGATCGGCTTGCCCGCCGCGCGCGCTTCGCGCGCCAGCGCGAGGAAGGTCTGCGGGCGGCGCACCTGCTCGGCGTAGACGGCAATCGCGCAGGTTTGCGCATCGTCGATGAACCACGCGAGATAGTCCTCGATGCCGAGCACGGCTTCGTTGCCCGTGGAGGCCGCCACCGTGATCGGCACGCCGCGTCCCATGAAGGCGTCGCGCAGATTGGCGGCCATGGCGCCGCTTTGCGCGACCACGCCCACGCCCCTGCGGCCCGCGCACGGATACGGCGCGAGCGCCTCGAAGGTGACCGGCACGCCGGCCTCGAAGTTGGTGAAGCCCATGCAATTCGGGCCAATGAGCGCAACGCCCGCGGCGTTCGCGGCCTCGGTCAAGGCCTGCTGCTTCGCGCGGCCTTCCTCGCCGGCTTCCGCATAGCCCGACGCGAAGATCACCGCCGCGCCCGTGCCCCGCGCGCCCAGCGTGCGCACGGCGTCGAGCACGCCCGCCTCGGGAATGCAGAGCACCGCGAGATCGATGCCCGCGGGCAGCGCATCCACGCTGCTCACACAGGGGCGGCCGTTGATCTCCTGGCTGCTGCGCGACACGAGATGGATCGCGCCCGCGTAGCCGAAGCGCTCGAGGTTCTGCAGCACGAAATTGCCGAACGAACGCGGGTCGGCGGAAGCGCCGACGATCGCAATCGAGCGCGGCTTGAGCACGCGGTCGACGGACAACACGCCATCGGCTTCGGAGAGTGACTTACTCATCAGGTCATGCCTCTTCTTGATTGGAGATCCCGGTGCTGGCAAACCAGGATCAGTTCGATTGAGAGCCATTCTGGCATACCAGAACCACATTCTCAATACACCAGAGACCAGTTTCGATGGTTAGCGTTTTCCCCTACTGGCACCCCGAAAGCGCCCAAAACATTGCGCATCTCATTGATTTTACGCACGTTTCCCGCAAACGACGTGATCATCCCACGTCACGCTCGGACGTATAAGAAAAACACGAACTTGAATACCACAACTACGTATTGGTATATTTCAACCATCCGAACACCAACAACCGTGCCTCCCATGAAACCTGTAGTCGACCTGCCAGCCGGGCACCAGGGCGCCGCGCCCGACCTGCCGGCAGCCGCGCCGCGCATGCGGGCCAGTCTCGCAAACGACATTCGCGAGACGCTGCAGGCCGAGATCGAAACGGGCCAGCTCGCGCCGGGCATGCCGATCGACGAACGCGCGCTCGCGGCGCGGTTCAACGTGTCGCGCACGCCGGTGCGTGAGGCGCTTCAGCATCTCGCGGCGCGCGACCTCGTGCTGATCTCGCCGCGCCAGGGCATCACCGTGGCGCGCCTGTCCATCGCCAAGGTGCGCTCGATGCTCGAATACATCGGGGAACTGGAGGCGCTGTGCGCGCGCTTTTGTGCGCGGCGCGCGAGCGACACGCTGCACGAAGCGCTCGACCGCGCGCTGATGGCGTGCCAGCAGGCCGCCGTGGAAGGCGACGCGAACGAGTACGCCCGCGCCAACGCTGCCTTTCACGACACGATCTACGACGGCAGCCGCAACGAGTGCCTGGCCGACCAGATCCGCGCGGCGCGCCGCCAGTCGGCGCGCTACCGCGTGGCCGATCTGCGCAACCGCAGCCAGATCAGCCGCTCGCTGCAGGAGCACTTCGAGATTGCCCGCGCGATCCGGGCCGGCGACGAAGCAAAGGCCGCCGAGGTGATGCGGCGCCACGTTCCCGCGGGCACCACCGGCTTTTCCGAATTCCTCGCGGCCGTGCCGCGCCACTTTTTCGACTTCGGCACCGACTGAGAAGCCAGGTCGTCCTGATCAATCCCTACGGAGACAACATGCCCCGCTCCATCGACGTCCCAGGCCTCGCGCACAACGCCCCGATCCCGGTGGGCGCGCGCGTCGGCAACGTGCTGTGCTCGTCGGCGATCGCTGGCAAGGACCCGGCGACCGGCAAGCTCACCGCATCGGCCGCGGACCAGGCGCGCCTCGCGTTCGACAACCTCAAGCGCTTTCTCGACGCGGGCGGCGCCACGCTCGCGGATGTCGTGAAGCTCGCCGTGTATGTGAAAGACGACAGCGTGCGCGAGCACCTCAACGCCCACTGGCTCGCGTTCTGGCCCGACCCGGCCCAGCGGCCCGCGCGCCATGTCGTCGTGCACGACCTCCAGCACGGCATGTTCCTGCAACTCGAAGTCATGGCCGTGGCGCAGTGAACGTCCCGCGAATTCCTCTAACGCAACGCATTCCCTCTTTGAAAAAGGTTCCAACGTGATCATCGACTCCCACGCCCACGTCGTCATGCCGCCCGAGAGCTTCCGTTACATGGCGGAGCTGATCGGCGGGCGCGCCAATCCGTCCACCAAACCCAACATCCCCGACGCCTCGGTGCGCAAGGTCGCCGAAGAGCTCGTGCGCAGCATGGACTCGGTCGGCACCGACGTGCAGTTCATCTCGCCGCGCCCCTATCTGCAGATGCATTCGGTCAAGCCCGCGCGCGTGGCCGAGCTGTGGTCGCGCCACTGCAACGACCTGATCGCGCGCTTCGTCGCGATGTTCCCCGACCGCTTCCGCGGCGTGGCGGGCCTGCCGCAGTTCATGAACGAGTCCCCGGAAGTGCGCGTCGTGGCAGAACTCGAGCGCTGCGTGAACGAGCTGGGCTTCGTGGGCTGCCTGCTGAACCCGGACCCGACCGAAGGCGAAGGTCCGACGCCGGCCGGTCTCGGCGATCCGTTCTGGTACCCGCTCTATGAGGCAATGACTGCGCTCGACGTGCCCGCGCTGATCCACTCGGCCGGCAGTTGCAGCCCGCGCGAGTCGTACACGCTCAAGTTCATCAACGAAGAAAACATCGCGGTCATCTCGCTGCTCGAATCGGACGTGTTCGAGAAGTTTCCGAACCTGAAGATCGTGGTGGGTCACGGCGGCGGTGCAATTCCCTACCAGATGGGCCGCTTCCGTTCGTGGGCCGTGCGCCGCAACCACCCGCAGACCTTCGACGAGCAGCTGCGCAAGCTCTATTTCGACACCTGCAACTACTCGAAGGAATCGATCGAACTGCTGCTCAAGGTGGCCGGCACCGACAACGTGCTATTCGGCACCGAAAAGCCCGGCACCGGCAGCGCGCGCGACCCGATCTCGGGCCGCGACTACGACGACATGAAGCCGGTGATCGACAGCATCGAATGGCTCAGCGAAGAGCAGCGCCGCAACGTGTTCGAGTGCAACTGTCAGCGCGTCTATCCGCGCGCGTTCCGCCACTATCAGGAGGCCTGAACATGGCCATGACCGCCGAAGAAAACGAATTGCTCACGCGCGTCGAAAACGGCGCGCCCATGGGCGAAATGATCCGCCAGCACTACTGGCTGCCAGCCGTGCCCTCGGCGAAGCTCGAGGCCGACGGCGCGCCCGTGCTGGTACGCCTGCTAGGCAAGAACTACGTGGCGTTTCGCACGACCGACGGCAAGGCTGGCTTGATCGACGAGCTTTGCCCGCACCGCAAGACGTCGATGATGATGGCGCGCAACGAGAACAACGGCCTGCGCTGCATCTACCACGGCTGGAAGCTGAACGTGGAAGGCCAGGTGATCGAGGCGCCCAACCAGGTGGGC
>DATBXG010000285.1:0-16334 GCA_036514415.1 Paraburkholderia sp. | reverse complement strand
TTCTTCAGCCAGCGTCGGCTGATAGCCCACTGCCGACGGCATACGGCCGAGCAGTGCCGACACTTCCGTGCCAGCCAGCGTGAAACGGTAGATGTTGTCGACGAAGAACAGCACGTCGAGGCCTTCGTCACGGAAGTGCTCGGCCATCGTCAGACCGGTCAGCGCGACGCGCAGACGGTTGCCCGGCGGCTCGTTCATCTGGCCGTACACCAGCGCGACCTTGTCGAGAACGTTCGAGTCCTTCATTTCGTGGTAGAAGTCGTTGCCCTCACGGGTACGCTCGCCCACGCCCGCGAACACGGAGAAACCGCCGTGCTCCTTCGCGATGTTGTTGATGAGCTCCATCATGTTGACGGTCTTGCCCACGCCGGCACCGCCGAACAGACCGACCTTGCCGCCCTTTGCGAACGGGCAGATCAGGTCGATAACCTTGATGCCGGTTTCGAGCAGTTCCGCCGACGGCGACAGGTCTTCGAACGCCGGTGCCTTCTGGTGGATCGCACGCGTCGTTTCGCTGACGATCGGACCCGCTTCGTCGATCGGGCGACCGAGCACGTCCATGATGCGGCCGAGCGTCGGCTTGCCGACCGGCACGCTGATGGGGTTGCCCGTGTTCTTGACCACGGTGCCGCGGCGCAGACCGTCCGAAGCACCCAGACAGATCGTGCGAACAACGCCGTCGCCCAGCTGTTGCTGCACTTCCAGGGTCAGGTCCGACCCTTCGAGAATCAGCGCGTCGTAGATCTTCGGCATGGTCTCGCGCGGGAATTCCACGTCGATCACCGCGCCGATGCACTGTACGATCTTGCCTTCTACCAAAGCAGTTGTACTCATCGATTTTCCTTTAGATACCTGAATTCTTCACTCGCTCACCGGCTAAGCACCGGCGCGGTTTCGCAATCGGTTCGCGCTTGTCGCTCGATCAAACGGCTGCTGCGCCGCCGACGATTTCCGAAAGTTCCTTCGTAATCGCGGCCTGGCGGCTCTTGTTGTACGAGAGCTGCAGCTCGTTGATGACCGTCTTCGCGTTGTCCGACGCCGCCTTCATCGCCACCATACGGGCCGACTGCTCCGAAGCCATGTTTTCCGCCACGGCCTGATAGACCAGGGCTTCGACATAGCGGACCAGCAGTTCGTCCACGACGGTTTGCGCGTCCGGCTCGTAGATGTAGTCCCACGCCGACTTCGGCGTCGTGCCGTCGTCATTTGCTTCGAGGCGTTCGGCAGACAGCGGCAGCAGCTGCTCGATCACCGGCTCCTGCTTCATCGTGTTGACGAAGCGCGTGTACGCGAGGTACACCGCCGAGAGCTTGCCTTCCGAGTACTCGTCGAGCTGCACCTTGATCGCGCCGATCAGCTTTTCGAGGTGCGGCGTGTCGCCGAGTTGCACAACGTTCGAGACGACCTTCGCGCGCAGACGGTTCAGGAAACCGAGGCCCTTGCTGCCGATCGCGGTTGCCTCGATCGACGTGCCGGATGCTTCCAGCTCCTTGAACTTCTGCAGCGTCGCGCGCAGCACGTTGGTGTTCATCCCGCCGCACAGACCCTTGTCGGTCGTGACGAGAATCACGCCAGCGACCTTCGCATCGTTGTTTTCCACCATGAACGGGTGGCGATACTCGGGGTTCGCACGGCTCATGTGCGCAGCGATGTCGCGGACCTTGTCGGCATACGGGCGGGCGGCGCGCATGCGCTCCTGGGCACGGCGCATTTTCGACGCCGCGACCATTTCCATCGCCTTGGTGATCTTGCGCGTGTTTTGCACGCTCTTGATCTTGCCGCGAATTTCCTTCATTCCAGCCATTGCTTGCTCCTTTGTCGACCCGAGTTAGCGTTTTGGCGCTGACTCGGGTCCCAGTCCGTTTATCTTGTTTGATTCCCGGACGGATCAGTATGCGCCGGACTTCTTGAAGTCCTTGAGAGCCGCGTGGAGCGCGTTCTCGTCGTCCTTCGACAGGTCCTTCTTGTCCTCGATGCGCGCGACGAGGTCGGCGTGCTTCGACTTCAGGTATTCGCGCAGGCCCTTTTCGAACGGCAGGACGTCCTTGACGTCGAGGTCGTCGAGGTAGCCGTTGTTCGCCGCGAACAGCGCAACAGCCAGTTCCCACACTTGCAGCGGCTGATACTGCGGCTGCTTGAGCAGTTCCGTCACGCGGCGGCCGCGCTCGAGCTGCTTGCGGGTCGCTTCGTCGAGGTCCGATGCGAACTGGGCGAATGCAGCCAGTTCACGGTACTGCGCGAGGTCGGTACGGATACCGCCCGACAGCTTCTTCACGACCTTCGTCTGAGCCGCACCACCAACGCGCGACACCGAAACGCCGGCGTTGATTGCCGGGCGGATGCCTGCGTTGAAGAGGTCGGTTTCCAGGAAGATCTGGCCGTCGGTAATCGAGATCACGTTCGTCGGAACGAATGCGGTCACGTCGCCCGCTTGCGTTTCGATGATCGGCAGTGCGGTCAGCGAACCGGTCTTGCCCTTCACTTCGCCGTTCGTGAACTTCTCGACGTACTCTTCCGAGACGCGGGCAGCACGCTCGAGCAGACGCGAGTGCAGATAGAACACGTCGCCCGGGTAAGCTTCACGGCCCGGCGGGCGGCGCAGCAGCAGCGAGATCTGACGGTATGCCCAGGCTTGCTTGGTCAAGTCGTCATAGATGATGAGGGCGTCTTGACCGCGGTCGCGGAAGTATTCGCCCATCGTGCAGCCGGCGTACGGCGCGAGGTACTGCAGCGCGGCCGATTCCGAAGCCGAAGCGGCAACGACGATCGTGTATTCGATCGCGCCCGTTTCTTCGAGCTTGCGCAGCACGTTCTGGATCGACGAAGCCTTCTGACCGATGGCGACGTAGATACAGATCAGGTCCTTGCCCTTCTGGTTGATGATCGTGTCGACGGCCACCGCGGTCTTGCCGCACTGACGGTCGCCGATGATCAGCTCACGCTGGCCACGGCCGATCGGCACCATCGAGTCGATCGACTTCAGACCCGTTTGCACCGGCTGCGACACGCCTTCGCGCCAGATCACGCCCGGAGCGATCTTTTCGATCGCGTCGGTCATCTTCGCGTTGACCGGGCCCTTGCCGTCGATCGGGTTGCCGAGCGGATCGACCACGCGGCCGATCAGTTCCGGACCAACCGGCACTTCGAGAATGCGGCCCGTCGTCTTGACGATGTTGCCTTCCGAGATGTGCTCGTACTCACCCAGAATCACGGCGCCGACCGAGTCACGCTCGAGGTTCAGCGCGAGACCGAAGGTGTTGCCCGGGAATTCGAGCATTTCGCCCTGCATCACGTCCGACAGGCCGTGGATACGCACGATACCGTCGGTCACGGAGATCACGGTGCCCTGGTTGCGAACGTCGGCGCTCGCTTCAAGGCCCTGGATCCGGCTCTTGATCAGCTCGCTGATCTCAGAGGGATTGAGTTGCATTATTCGCTCCTGATGTTCAATTCTGTTGCGTGCCAGCCGCCGCGCCCGATGGTTGGGGCGCTCAGGCGGTCAACGCCGCCTGCATGCTGGCGAGCCGCGCGCGGACCGAGGTATCGAGCACTTCGTCGCCGACCGTGACGCGCACGCCGCCGATCAGCGACTTGTCGATTTCGACGGTCGGCTTCAGCTTGCATTTGAACTTGCGTTCGAGGCTGGCGACGAGATCGTTCAACTGCGCGCCTTCAAGCGGGAACGCGCTGACGATCACTGCGTCTGCGGCGCCTGCCTTGGCGTTCTTGAGCACTTCGAACTGCGACTGGATTTCCGGCAGCAGTGCCAGGCGGTGATTTTCGATCAGCATCTGCACGAGGTTCTTCACCTCGGCCGACTCCTTGACCGGCGACTTCACCGCCGCGAGCAGCAGCTCGACGACCTGGGCATGGCTCACCTTCGGGCTCGTCGCGACCGACTGCACCTCGGGCAAGGCCGCAACCTGTGCCAGCTCCGAAACGAGCGTGGACCAGGCGGCGGTGTCACCAGCTTCGGCCACGCCAAACAATGCTTCTGCGTACGGGCGGGCGATGGTTGCAAGTTCGGCCATGATCAGAGCTCGGCTTTCAGTTGATTCAGCAGTTCGGCGTGGGCCGACTGATCGACTTCGCGCTTCAGGATCTGCTCGGCGCCTTGCACAGCGAGGGCTGCGACTTCGGAACGCAGTGCTTCGCGCGCCTTGACGACCTGCTGGTCGGCGTCGGCCTTCGCTTGAGCGATGATGCGTGCCGCTTCGGCGTGTGCCTGGGCCTTGATTTCTTCTGCGACGGCCAGCGCGCGCTTTTCAGCGTCGGCGATACGGCTTTGACCCTCGTTACGGGCGGTAGCGAGCTCTTCGCCGACGCGCTTGTGCGCCGCTTCGAGTTCCGACTTGCCCTTTTCCGCAGCGGCGAGGCCGTCTGCGATCTTCTTCGAGCGCTCGTCGAGGGCGTTGATCAACGGCGGCCACACGAACTTCATCGTGAACCACGCGAGGATCAGGAACACGACCATTTGCGCAAACAGGGTTGCGTTGAGATTCACGGTGTTTCCTTAATCGTTGCTATTCCGGGGAATCGAAACGGCAAGGCGCTCATCGGTTGTGAAACTCGATCAGCGCCTCGTCTCCCGTTCCGCCATGCGCCCAATACCGTTATAGATCAGGCGCAACCTTCCAGGGAACTTAGCCCGCGAGCTTCGAGAGCAGCGGGTTAGCGAACGCGAACAGCATTGCAACACCAACGCCAATCAGGAACGCCGCATCGATCAGACCAGCCAGCAGGAACATCTTCGTCTGCAGCGGGTTCATCAGTTCAGGCTGACGTGCGCAGGCTTCGATGTACTTGCCGCCCATCAGGCCGATACCGATACAGGCGCCGATTGCACCCAGGCCGATGATGATGCCGATACCGATGGCCGTGAAACCCTGGATGTTGGCGATGAAAGCTTGCATGATCACTCCTTATTGAGATTTTCTGGAACTGGGGATTTAAAACTGCAAATCTGGTTTGACGAGCACTTAGTGCTTGTCGTGTGCCTGGCCGATGTACACCAGCGTCAGCATCATGAAAATGAACGCCTGCAGCAGAACGATCAGGATGTGGAAGATCGCCCAGACGCTGCCCGCAATCACGTGGCCGATGAAGCCAAGCACCGTCGTGTCCGCGCCGAAGCTCCACAGACCGCCCAGCAGCGCGATCAGCAGGAACAGCAGCTCGCCTGCATACATGTTGCCGAACAACCGCAGGGCGAGCGAAACCGTCTTGGCGACGAACTCGATGATGTTCAGTGCAAGGTTCGGGATCCACAGCAGCGGATGCGCGCCGAACGGGGCCGAGAGCAGCTCGTGTGCGAAGCCGCCGGGACCCTTGATCTTGAGGTTGTAGTAAATCATCAGCACGAACACGCCGAGCGCGATGCCGAACGTGCCGTTGAGGTCGGCGGTCGGGACGATGCGCTGATGCGGGAACACTTCGGACAGGCCGAGCCAGCCGATCACGCGGCCCGGCAGGTCGACCGGAATGAAGTCGAGTGAGTTCATGAGCCCGACCCAGATGAACACGGTCAGCGCGAGCGGTGCGATGAATGCGCGGTTGCCATGGACGATGGACTTGGACTGGTCCTCGACCATCTCGACCAGCATTTCGATGGCGCACTGGAAGCGGCCCGGCACGCCCGGGGTCGCCTTGCGTGCAGCAAGTCGCAGGATGAGGAGGGTCACGACACCGCACAGTATCGACCAGAACAGCGTGTCGATGTTCCAGACGCTGAAGTCGACGATCGACGTCTGGTGCGAGGTCGCAAAGTTCTGCAAGTGGTGAGCAATGTACTCGGACGGACCCGGAGCGCTCGTTCCTTCGCTAGCTGCCATATTGTTAAAGCCACCCAAATTGTCGAAAAACGTTTTCGGCCGCTCCCGCCGCAATGCTGTATTGCGGGAACGCGCCGCCGTGGATCGTGTCTTATCTGCTTCGCATCAGCCAGCCGACTTCCACCTGCATCGCCTCGACGCCCTGAGTTCAGGCGGCGCGATGTGGGCGGGTCAGCGCCACGCGAGCGCGATCCAGTATGTCTTTAGTGCGATCAGGTACGTGACGAGCAACGGAATCCACTGCACGTCGTGATACCAGAACGCGATGGCGACGAACATCGCAATCGTCGCCCCCATCTTGAATGCTTCACCGAGCATCCAGTTAAACACGGTGCCGGCCCTGCTCAACTGCTTCAGGCGCGCTGCGAACAGTGCACCGGGGAACCAGCAGATCGCTCCGCCCAGGAACGCAGACAGCGCAGCATCGGCCGGCTGCTTATAAAACAGCCACCACACCAGCGTTGCAACCAGGGACAAAACCACTTGCGCCGCCACGACACGAAACGGCGTGACGCGCGATGGGCGACTCACCTGTGCGCCGAAGAGCTGCTCGGCTTCGCCACGGGTGAGCGGAACGATGTCGTTGTTATCTTGCTGGCTGGCGTCCAGCTCATCCCAGCGCGCGTTGTGATCGACGCGCCCGGAATTGTTTGCCGCTGCATCCTGCCCCCGGCCGGATGCTCCGACTGCGCCCGGTGGAACATCGGGCCCTTCATGCGCCTGCGGCGCTTCATCTGGCCTCTGACCCACCATCGCTTTATTCCGGATATTCGCCTTGCGCGCGCCTTATTACAACGTGCTTACAGCATCGCCAACCAAATAAATCCGGGCGATTGTAAGCGATAGTTGCAGGCAATTCAAGACTTTAGGCCCTTCAAAAACACCCGTGAAATGCGACTTCATGATGCGGAAAACACGGAGCCGGGAAAGTGTGACCGGTAACTGTAAGGGAGGAAGAATTCGTCAGGAAGACCAGGTAAATCCGGGCGTCATCCGATGCGCAATGCAGGATATGGACTACGTCGGCGTCACAACAGATGCAAGAGCAACGCGCCGCCCAGAAAGGCCGCGATCCAGAACGGCACGGCGATCAGGTGAAACGGCAGCCACACACCTCGTTCGCCGGAAAGGCGCACGGCTATGAGATTTGCGAGCGAGCCGATGGCAACCCCAAAGCCGCCCACGCTCACGCCGAATGCGAGCGCGCGCCAGTCGTGCGTGAAGCCCGCAAGCACGATCGCGGCCGGCACGTTGCTGATGACCTGGGAGAGCACGGCCCCTGCGGCAAAAGCACGCATCGGCGTTTGCAGCGAAAGTGACGTCAGAGCGTGATGAATGCCGGGCAGTGCGGCAACGCTGCGCAGAACGATGAACATCAGCACGAAGATCAGCAGAAGCAGCCAGTCGATCTTGAGCACGATGCGTATGCGCCAGATCACAAATCCAGCGGCAACTGCGGCCAGCGCGACGCCTGCGTGGTGCGCATCGGCGAGCAGCACGAACGCGGCGAAGAGCACGGCCGCGACGCTCGCCAGCGCACGATCGACGCGCTGCGGCGCGCTGTCTTTCGAAAGGTCCAGCGGCGTGGCCTTGAATAGCAACGCGGCGAGCAGGATGAGCATCGCCATCAGGAACGCGCACAGCGGCGCGAGTCCGATGACGAAGTGCGCGAACGACACGCCGCTCACCTGCCAGAGGAACAGATTCTGCGGGTTGCCGAGCGGCGTGAGCACCGAACCGGCGTTCACGGCAAGCGCGATGACGATCACGAGGCGCTTGAGCGGCAGCGGCGCGAGCTTGTGGAGCGAGAGCACGAGCGGCACCACGACGAAAAGCGCGACATCGTTGGTCACGATCATCGATAGTGCAGCAGCGAACGCGACGAGCAGCAACGCGAGCCCGCGTTCGGAGTGAATGTGGTGGACGAGCTTGTGCGCGAGCCACGTCAGCAGTCCTGAATATTCGATGGCCTTGGTCAGGATGAGCAGCCCGGCGAGGGTCATCACCGTTTGCCAGTCGACCAGCGCAGGCAGTGTGGCGATCGGCCGCGGCGCGTAAATCTGCAGCGCCACGAACGCTACGGCGAGGATCGCGAGCACCGGCTCCGACGCGGCGATCGCGCCCAGACGGCGCAGCAGGGTCCAGGGCCCTTCAGCGCCCCGCTGCGATTCACCCACCGGTTATACGCCGGTATGCGCGTTTGGCGACGCGCGCATCACGCCGCCGTTTCGCCGCGCAGACGCAGCAGGATGCCGTCGAGCGCGTCGAGGTCGCCGAAGTCGACCGTGAGCTGCCCTCGCCCGCGCCGGCCGAGCTTGATCTTCACGGAGGCGGCGAGCAGGTCCGAAAGCTCCTCTTCGAGGCGGCGCGTGTCGCGGCCACCGTCGTGCGGCGCCTTCGCCTTCACCGCGGGCGCGGCCTTCGTCGTGGCCGAAACAAGCTTCTCCGTTTCACGCACCGACATCCGCTTGTTGACGACCTGGTTCGCAAGCGTGATTTGCGTGGCGGCATCCACGGCGAGGAGCGCGCGTGCGTGACCCATGTCGAGATCGCCAGCGAGCAGCATGGTCTGCACCGGCGCCGCGAGATTGAGCAGACGCAGCAGATTCGACACCGCGCTGCGCGAGCGTCCCACCGACTCCGCCGCCTGCTCGTGCGTGAAGCTGAACTCGTCGAGCAGGCGCTGGATGCCCTGCGCCTCTTCCAGCGGATTCAGGTCCTCGCGCTGGATGTTCTCGATCAGCGCCATCGCCGCGGCGGCCTGATCGGGCACATCCTTCACGAGCACGGGCACTTCGGTCAGCCCGGCGATATGCGCCGCACGGAAGCGTCGCTCGCCCGCGATGATCTCGTAACGCCCCGTCGCAACCGGGCGCACGAGAATCGGCTGCATGAGGCCTTGCGCGCGGATGCTCGCGGCCAGCTCCTGGAGCGCGCCTTCGTCCATGCGCGTGCGCGGCTGGTACTTGCCCGCCTGCATCTGCGTGAGCGGCAGCGTGTTGGGCGCGCCGTCGATCTTCACCGCCTCGGTGATGTCCGCGCTGCCGCCGAGCAATGCTTCCAGCCCTCGGCCCAGCCCCTTCTTCCGTGCTACTGCGTTCATCGTGCTTCCCCAGTCTCTCGTCAGAGTGCGCGAACGCGCTCGATCATTTCCGCGCCGAACTGCACATAGGCCTGTGCGCCGCGCGAGGCGCGATCGAACACCACGCCCGGCAAGCCGTAGCTGGGTGCTTCGGCCAGGCGGACGTTGCGCGGGATCACGGCGTCGAACACCTTGTCGCCGAAGTGTTCCTTCAACTGCTCGGAAACCTGCTGTTGCAGCGTAATGCGCGGATCGAACATCACGCGCAGAAGACCAATCACCTTCAGGTCGCGATTCATGTTCGCGTGGACCTGCTTGATCGTATTGACGAGATCCGACAGCCCTTCGAGCGCGAAGTATTCGCACTGCATCGGAATCACCACGCCGTGCGCGGCGCACAGACCGTTCAGCGTGAGCAGCGACAAGGCCGGCGGGCAATCGATCAACACGAAATCGTAATCGGCGTCGACTTCGGCGAGCGCGGTCTTCAGTCGCCGCTCGCGCTGCTCGACCGAGACCAGCTCGACTTCGGCGCCTGCCAGTTCGCGGTTGGCGGGCAGCACGTCGTAGCCGACCTGTTCCGGCCGCTTGCGCGCGTCGTTCACCGTGACGCCATCGACGAGCACCTCGTACACCGTGTTCTCGCACGCGGCCTTGTCGATGCCGCTGCCCATCGTGGCGTTGCCCTGCGGATCGAGGTCGATGAGAAGGACACGCTGTCCCTGCGATGCGAGGCTCGCGGCGAGATTGACCGTTGTCGTCGTCTTGCCGACGCCGCCCTTCTGGTTCGCAACGCAGAAGATTTTTGCCATCTTTTGGGTGTCCCTTTTACTACCTTGAGAAGTTTGCTTACGTTACAGCGCGGTTGCCTGCTGCGCCATTCGGTCGATTGGCCATTGCCGGACGCGGCTCAGGCTGCAACCGGTTCAACCGATACCTCGATCAGATGGCGCTCCGCATCGAGCATCGGCACGCTCAGGCGGATCGTGTTCAGCATTTTCGTGCCGCCGGGCAAGCGCTCGATCTCGCCCTCCGGACGCACGCCCTTCATTGCCCAGATCGCGCCGCCGTCTGCAACGAGATGACGGGCCAGTGTAACGAAATCGGCGAGATCCGCGAATGCTCGCGAGACGATCAAGTCAAATTTTTTCGGCACCTCCACGCCAGGCCGGAGCAATTCAACTCGTCCGGTCACCACCGAAAGGTTCGTAAGACCGAGCTGAGCCTTCACCTGCGACTGGAACGCCGACTTCTTTTGCACGATGTCGTTGAGCGTAACCTGCCAGTCCGGGCGCACGATCGCGAGCACGATGCCGGGCAGACCACCGCCGGAGCCGACGTCGAGTACCGTTGCGTCGGCGCGCGCCGGCAGATGCGGCACGATCGAAAGCGAATCGAGAATGTGCTGGATCAGCATCTGGTGCGGGTCGCGGATCGCCGTGAGGTTATAGACGGCGTTCCACTTCGCGAGCAGCGCGACATAGTCGAGCAGCTGTTCGTGCTGGCGCTCAGTCAGCTCGACGCCGAGCGTCTGCGCGCCCTCTTTCAGCAGACGAGCAAGTGCGTCGCGGTCCGCAATGCCGGGTTGCCTTGCGCGGCCCGTCATTGCGCCACCGGCGTCGTGTCGGCGCCCGTATCGTCCGCGGCACCCGGATTCTGGCGGCGGCGGCCAAGGCCACGCTTGAGGTGCACCATCAGCAGCGAGATCGCGGCGGGCGTGATGCCCGAAATGCGCGACGCCTGGCCGATGGTCTCGGGACGGAACTGGTTCAGCTTCTGGCGCGCCTCGAAAGAGAGGCCGCGCACTTCCGCGTAATCAATGCCCTCCGGCAGGCGCGTATTTTCCTGCGCGCCATTGCGCTCGATTTCATCGGCTTGCCGGTCGATATAACCCTGATATTTAATGCCGATTTCGATCTGCTCCTTGATCTGGGCAAGCAGAATCTCGTCGTCAGTCAGCGGGGTTTCAGGTGCGCAGGCGCCCTCGCGCAGGCCGCACACGCCGTCGTAGCTCACGCCCGGGCGTCGCAGCAGATCCGCCAGGTTGTATTCGCGGTCGATCGACTTGCCGAGCAGCGCGGTCGCTTCCTCAGACGAAAGCGTCTTGGGGTTCACCCACGTCGACTTCAGGCGCTCTGTTTCACGTGAAACAGCGTCGCGCTTGCGGCAGTACGCATTCCAGCGGACATCGTCGATCACGCCCAGCTCGCGGCCAATCTCCGTCAAGCGCATATCCGCGTTGTCTTCGCGCAGGCTCAGGCGGTATTCGGCGCGGCTCGTGAACATGCGATACGGCTCGGAGACACCGCGCGTCACCAGATCGTCGACCAGCACGCCGAGGTAAGCCTGGTCGCGGCGCGGACACCAGGCGTCCTTGCCCTGCACTTGCAGACCAGCGTTCATACCGGCAAGCAGACCCTGTGCAGCGGCTTCTTCATAGCCCGTCGTGCCGTTGATCTGGCCCGCAAAAAACAAGCCGTTGATGGCCTTGGTTTCGAGCGAAGCCTTGAGTCCGCGCGGATCGAAGTAGTCGTATTCGATCGCATAGCCCGGACGCAGGATGTGCGCGTGCTCGAGACCGCGCATCGAGTGCACGAGCTCCAGCTGCACGTCGAAAGGCAGGCTCGTCGAGATCCCGTTCGGGTAGAACTCGTTCGTCGTCAGCCCTTCCGGCTCGAGGAAGATCTGATGCGATTCCTTCGAGGCGAAGCGGTGAATCTTGTCTTCGATAGACGGGCAATAGCGCGGCCCTACCCCTTCGATCACGCCGGTGTACATGGGCGAACGGTCGAGGCCGCCACGGATGATGTCGTGCGTGCGCTCGTTCGTGTGCGTGACCCAGCACGGAATCTGGCGCGGATGCTGCTCTGCGCGGCCGAGGAAGGAGAACACCGGTACCGGGTCGAGGTCGCCGGGCTGCTCCTCGAGCACCGAGAAGTCGATCGTCCGGCCGTCGATCCGCGGCGGCGTACCCGTCTTGAGGCGGCCCTGTGGCAGCTTCAGCTCCTTCAGGCGCGACGACAGCGTCACCGCAGCGGGGTCGCCTGCGCGGCCGCCCGTGTAGTTGTTCAGGCCCACATGGATCTTGCCGTCGAGGAAAGTCCCCGCGGTCAGCACGACCGCACGGCCGCGGAAGCGAATGCCGACCTGCGTCACCGCGCCGACCACGCGCTCGCCTTCGACCATCAGGTCTTCCACGGCCTGCTGGAACAGCCAGAGGTTCGGCTGATTTTCGAGACGCCGACGGATCGCCGCCTTATAAAGAATGCGGTCGGCCTGAGCACGCGTCGCCCGGACCGCTGGCCCCTTTGACGAATTGAGGATGCGGAACTGGATCCCGCCCTCGTCCGTCGCTGCGGCCATGGCACCGCCGAGGGCGTCGACTTCCTTGACCAGATGGCCCTTGCCAATGCCGCCAATCGACGGATTGCAGCTCATCTGGCCGAGCGTTTCGATGTTGTGCGTGAGCAGGAGCGTCTTGACGCCCATGCGGGCGGCGGCAAGCGCAGCCTCGGTGCCGGCGTGACCGCCGCCGACGACGATTACGTCAAACTCTGTGGGATAAAGCATGGCGGGACCTCACGCAAGGACGGAAACGACCGCGTGAGCCTTCTCAGAAAAAGTGGTATTCGCGAATTATAACGGTTTCGCGTTTTGGGCCGTTCACACCCGAATATTTGCGGCCGGAGTTAGTGCTTTAGCACTTACTTCGGCCCCACGCGACGCGCCAACACACATAAAAAAAGCGGCGTGTTTCACGTGAAACACGCCGCCCATTTCTACAGCGATAGACGAAGTCAGACCGGTTTCTTCGCCAATCCGAGATACGTTTCGATCACGCGCGGGTTATGCGCCAACTCGTCCGCGGAGCCTTCGAGCGCCAGATCGCCGGTTTCCAGCACATATCCGTAGTCGGAAATCTGCAGCGCGGCGCGCGCGTTCTGTTCGATGAGCAGCGTCGCCACGCCCGTTTGCCGCAGCGCACTAATAATGTGGAAGATTTCCTTCACGATCAGCGGTGCGAGGCCAAGGCTCGGCTCGTCGAGCATCAGCAGATCGGGCTTGCCCATGAGCGCCCGGCCGACAGCGAGCATCTGGCGCTCACCGCCAGAAAGCGTGCCCGCCGCCTGTGCGCGACGCTCTTTCAGCCGCGGGAACAGCGCGAACACCGGCTCGAGCTGATCGAGATAATTGCGCTCCCCGGCGCGCTTGCGCCGATAGGCGCCGAGCACAAGGTTGTCCTCCACCGTCATCGAGGCGAAGAGTTCGCGCTTTTCGGGCACGAGACACATGCCGCGCGCGACGCGCCGCTCGATCGGCAGCGCCCCAACCTCCTCGCCCATGTAGGCAATGCGGCCGCGCGCGTGCCCGGTCAAGGGCAGCGCACCCATGATGGCGTTGAGCAGCGTGGACTTGCCCGCGCCGTTCGGTCCGATCACGGAGACGATCTGCCCCGCGCCCACCTTGATGGCCGCCTTGTGCAGCGCCTCGATCTTGCCGTAGCGAACCGCGAGTCCAGAAACTTCCAGTACGGGTGTCGTCATCATTCCACCCCGCCCAGATACGCTTCGAGCACGGCCGGATCCTTCTGCACGTCCACCGGCAAACCTTCCGCGATGCGCGTGCCGAATTCCATGACCACCAGCCGGTCGGTGAGATTCATCACGAAATCCATGTCGTGTTCGACCAGCAGCACGCTCATCCCCTCTTCTCGCAGTTTGCGCAGTAATGCGGCCAACTGTTGCTTTTCCTGGTAACGCAGGCCGGCCGCCGGCTCGTCGAGCAGCAGCAAGGTCGGATCGCAGCACAGCGCGCGCGCGATCTCCAGAATCCGCTGCTGGCCGAGCGCGAGGCTCCCCGCTTCCTCATACATATGCTGCTCGAGTCCGACGCGGCGAATCTGTTTCGCTGCCTCGCTCATGAGCCGCCCCTCCTCCGCCGCGTTGAGCTTCGCGACGCTGCGCAGCACGCCCGCGTGGCCGCGCAGATGCGCGCCAATGGCCACGTTCTCGAGCACCGTCATCGTCGGCAGCAGCTTGACGTGCTGGAACGTGCGGCCAATGCCGCGCGCGACGATTTCACGTGAAGTGAGGCGGTCGATGCGCTCGCCGCGGAACGTGATCTCACCGCTGGTCGGCTGGAGCACGCCCGTCACGAGGTTGAAGGTCGTCGACTTGCCCGCGCCGTTGGGACCGATCAGGCCGATGATCTGGCCGGCTTTCACCTCGAAGCTCACGTCGTTCACGGCCACGAGGCCGCCGAACTGCTTGCGCGCCTTGTTCACCTTCAGCAGCATCTCACCGGCGGTGGGTTTGCTGCGTTGCGGCAAAGCTTCGGCATGCTCGGGCACATGTGCCTGCGGACCGCGCGGGAAGAAGCGCGCCACGAATGGCCAGACGCCGCGCCGCGCGTATTGCAGCAGCAGCACCATCAGAACGCCGAACACGATGATCTCGAAGTTGCCGTTCTCGCCGAGCAGCTTCGGCAGCAGCGACTGCAGCCAGTCCTGCAGCACCGTGAGGATCGCCGCGCCCAGTACCGCGCCCCAGACGTGCGCGACGCCGCCCACCACGGCCATGAACAGATACTCGATGCCGTGATTCAGGCCGAACGGCGTCGGGTTCACCGCACGCTGCAAATGCGCGTAGAGGAAGCCCGACACGGCCGCGAGGACGGCTGCATAGACGAAGATCACCACGCGCATCCAGCCGGTGTTCACGCCCATTGCCTCGGCCATCAGGCCGCCGCCGCGCAGCGCACGGATCGCTCGACCCATGCGACTATTAAGCAGATTCTGAACAGAAACCACGGAGGCGAGCACCACGACCCAGATCAGGTAATAGATATGGCGGCCCGATTCCAAACCGATGCCTAGCACGTTCAGCACGGGAATGCCGTTGATGCCGTCGTACTTGCCGAGCATGTCGAGGTTGCCGAACAGGAAGAACAGCGCGAGGCCCCAGGCGATGGTGCCGAGCGGCAGGAAGTGGCCCGACAGACGCATCGTAACGAGCCCCAGAACGAGCGCCACGAGCCCCGTGATCACCACGCCGACGATCAGCGCAAGCCACGGCGAAACGCCGTACTGCGTCGTCAGATACGCGGTCGCGTAGGCGCCGAGCCCGACGAACGCGGCCTGCCCGAAGCTCGTCATCCCGCCGATGCCGGTGAGCAGCACGAGCCCGATCGCGACGATCGAATAGAGGCCGATGTAGTTGAGCAGCGTGATCCAGTATTCGGGCACGTGCAGCGGGTGCGGCAGCACCGGCAGTGCGAACATCACCACGAGGAACAGCCAGAAGAAGCGGTTGTGCATGACGAATCGTTTCATCGCGTTACTCCTCTTCCTCTTCGGCGTGCGGCGTCGAGAGCGAACGCCACAGCAGCACGGGGATGATCAGCGTGAACACGATCACTTCCTTGTAAGCGCTCGCCCAGAACGACGAGTACGACTCCAGCAGGCCCACGAACACCGAGCCCGCCGCAGCCAGCGGATAGCTCACCAGGCCGCCGATGATGGCGCCTACGAAGCCCTTCAGGCCAATCAGGAAGCCCGAGTCGTAGTAGATGGTGGTGAGCGGCGAGACGAGAATGCCGCACAGCGCGCCGAGGCCTGCGGCCAGCGTGAACGCGAGGCGCCCGGCCTGCGTGGTGCCGATGCCGACGAGCCGCGCGCCGAGCCGGTTCACCGAGGTCGCGCGCAGCGCCTTGCCCGAAATCGTGCGGTCGAAATACAGGTACAGCGCGACGATCAGCACGGCCGCCGTGCCGACCACCCAGAGGCTTTGCCCCGAGATCGAAAGGCTGCCGATGTTGAACGTGGCGTCGGAGAACGCGCTCGTACGCGAGCCTTCCGCGCCGAACATCACGAGCCCGAGGCCCACCATCGCGAAGTGCACCGCCACGGCGACGATCAGCAGCAGCAGCGTGGTGGCCTCGGCGATGGGCTCATACGCGAGCCGATAGATGAACGGTCCCATCGGCACCACGATGGCGAGCGTGAGTGCAATCTGCACGAGCATGGGCAACGGCTGGCTCGCCACGCCTCTCGTAATCGCGTAGAGCGCGATGGGAAAGAGCAGATACTTGCCCGCGAGCGTGACGAGCGTGCGCGCCGCGTGGCGGCGCCGCTCGGCGTGACGCACGAGAGCGGCCGTCTCGACGACGAAGCACGCTGCACCGAGCGCGACGAGCAGCCAGCAGGTGGCCGGAAACTTCTGCGATTGCAGTGCGGCGAGCGTGAGCGCGCCGTACGAAACGAATTCGCCCTGCGGAATGAAGATCACCCGCGTGACGGAAAACACCAGCACCAGGGCGAGCGCGAGCAGCGCGTAGATCGCACCGGTGGTGATGCCGTCCTGCGCGAGGATCGCGGCGATCGATAAATCCATACTCCCCTCTTCCTGAAACCTTCTGGAACC
>DATBXG010000284.1:0-4994 GCA_036514415.1 Paraburkholderia sp. | reverse complement strand
GGCCCCCGCCGTCGCGGTCGCAGCCATGCCGCTCGTCGCCATCGTCACCTGCTATCACGTATTCGACGCACTGCAGATCACCACGGCCTTCGCATTGCGCGCCTACAAGGTCGCGGTGGTGCCGACCCTCATCTATGCAGTCGCGCTGTGGGGCGTGGGACTTGGCGGCGGCTATGCGCTGGGTTTCGACGTGACGGGCACGATCCCCGTCTGGGCGACGGGCGCGCGCGGCTTCTGGCTCGCCAACATGGCGAGTCTCGTGATTGCGGGTGCTGGACTCCTGCTTTATCTCTCGCGCGTGAGTACGTGGTATTTGCGTCGGCGCGCGTAGCCCGATGGCGTGAGACACGGCAGGCGGTTAGTTGCAAACACCGCTCACCGCGCCTCGCCCTGCCGCGCCGCCTCCACCGTCTGCGCCGCGTGATACGACGAGCGTACGAGCGGCCCGGCCACGACCTCGCTGAATCCCATCGCCAGCCCCGCCGTGCGCAACGCGGCGAATTTGTCGGGGTGCAGGTAGCGCTTCACCGGCAAATGAAACCGCGACGGCGCGAGATACTGCCCGATCGTCAGCACTTCTACGCGATGCGCGCGCAAATCACACATCGTCGCGAGCAATTCCTCATTTGTTTCGCCCAGCCCCACCATCAGCCCCGACTTCGTGACGAGCGTACCGTTCGCGGCTTTCGCCCGCGCCAGCAGATCGAGCGAGCCGCGATAATCCGCGCCCGGCCGCGCCGCGCGATAAAGCGAAGGCACGGTCTCGACGTTGTGATTGAACACGTCGGGCCACGCTAGCGACAGCGCGTCGAGCGCGCGCCCGATCCGCCCACGAAAATCGGGCGTCAGGACCTCGACGCCGATCCCCGGCACGCGCTCGCGCACCTGTGCGATACAACTCGCGAAATGCGCCGCGCCGCCATCGCGCAGGTCGTCGCGATCGACCGACGTGATCACCAAGTGATGCAAGCCCAGCGCCGCGACCGCCGCCGCGAGACGTGCGGGCTCGTCCTCGTCGAGCGGCGCGGGCCGCCCGTGAGCGACGTCGCAGAACGGACAGCGCCGCGTGCAAAGGCCGCCCATGATCATGAAGGTCGCCGTGCGCTGCGCAAAGCATTCGCCGATGTTCGGGCACATCGCCTCTTCGCACACCGAATGAAGCCGGTGTTCGCGCAAGACAGCCGCCACGCCCGCTACGGTATCGCTCATCAGCGGCCGCGCGCGCAGCCAGGGCGGCTTCGGCAAGACCGCGTCCGCGCCGGCGGGCGGCACGATCTTCACCGGAATCCGCGCGAGCTTCTCGCGGCTGCGCAAACCCTCCTGACCCAGCGCCGTACTGGACGATCGGGACGTATGGGACGTAGCGGCCTCCATGCTCAGGCTCCTTCGTCAAGGAAGGCCTTGAGCAGGCGATTGACCTCCTGCGCCGCCTCCATCTGCACCATGTGCCCCTTGCCCGCGATCACCTCCACGCGCACTTGCGAAGACAGCCCCTGTGCATGGCGCGCCGGAATGATCTGATCAGCCTCACCCCAGATCACGAGCGTGCGCGGCGCGAGGGAGGCGAGACGCTCGCGGAACACGCGCCGTTGCGCGCCGCCCGCGAACGCCTGCCCGGCGATCTTGCCAAGCGCGGCCTGCACGCCTTCGAGCCGCTTGTACTTGACGAGGTCTTCGACGAGCTGACGCGTGACCAGCGCGGGATCGGCGAACAGTTTCGTCACGTGCGGCTTGAGCGCGTTGCGGTTCGCCGCCGCGACGAAGCCCTCGATGTAGGCGCCGTCGATTTCGCTGCCGAGGCCGGCGCTCGAGATCAACGCGAGCGAGGCCACGCGCTGCGGCGCGCTTTCGGCGACCGCCATGGCCACCGCACCGCCCAGCGAGTGGCCGACGAGATGCGCGCGGTCGACCTTCTGCGCGTCGAGAAACGCGATCACGCTCTGCGCAAGCTCGTCGAGGCTCCCGCTCTCCAGGGCCTTGCCCGACTCGCCGTGGCCCGGCAAATCGAGGGCCCAGACGGTGCGTTCCGCCGCAAGATCGGTGTGATTGAAGAGCCAGTTGTTGAGATCGCCGCCAAAGCCGTGGATCAGCACGACCGGCACGCCCTCGCCTTCGCCCTGCTTCAGGTAGCGTGTGGTCCTGCCGCCGATCTGCGTCTTTTCCGGCTGCGGTCCCGCGTCGGCGTCGCCCGCCTGCGCCGGCACGAAGTCGCGCTGGAACTCCGCTACCGCGGCGTCGATGTCCGCGTCGGCCGCTTCGGCATCGGCTACCACGCCCAGCAGCGCACCGACCGGGAGCGTGTCGCCCTCTTTGGCGACCTGCCGACGCAGCACGCCCTCGAACGCGCACTCGACGCCCGAGGCGATCTTGTCGGATTCGACGTCGAGCAGTTCATCGCCTTTGGTGACCTTGTCGCCGGGCGACTTGAGCCAGCCGTTCACCTGGCCCTGCTCCATCGACAGGCCCCATTTGGGCATCGTGATCATGTGAATCGGCATGACTTCAGCTCCTTGCAGCGCGCGCGGCTTCGGCGATCTTCTCGGCCGACGGGATATAGAGGTCTTCGAGCGATGCCGCGAACGGCACCGGCGTATGCGGCGCCGTGACCATGCCGACCGGAGCCTTCAGCGCCTTGAATGCCTTTTGCCCGACGAGCGCGGCAATGTCCGTCGCGATCGAGCAGCGCGGATTCGCTTCGTCCACGACCACGACCCGGCCCGTGCGGCGCGCGCTTTCGAGGATCGTTTCCTCGTCGAGCGGCGAGGTCGTGCGCAGATCGATCACGTCCGCCTCGATGCCGTCTTTCGCGAGCTTCTGTGCGGCGTCGAGCGCGTAGTGGACCATGCGCCCATAGGTGACGATCGTGATGTCGTCGCCATCGCGCACGATGTTGGCTTCGCCAAACGGAATCGAATAGGATTCCTCCGGAACATCGCCCTCCATCGTGTAAAGCAGCTTGTGCTCGCAGAAAATCACGGGGTCGTCGTCGCGGATCGCCTCGATCATGAGGCCTTTCGCGTCGTAGGGCGTGGCCGGGCAAACGACCTTCAGCCCCGGAATATGCGTGAACAGCGAGGTCAGCATCTGCGAGTGCTGTGCCGCCGCGCGCAGCCCCGCGCCATACATGGTGCGGATCACGACCGGCGTGACGGCCTTGCCGCCGAACATGTAGCGGAACTTCGCCGCCTGGTTGAAGATCTGGTCGAAGCACACCCCCATGAAATCGATGAACATCAGTTCCGCCACCGGACGCATGCCGCACGCCGCCGCGCCCACGGCCGTGCCGATGAAGCCACCCTCCGAGAGCGGCGTGTCGAGCACGCGCCCCGGAAACTTGCCGTAAAGGCCCTTCGTCACGCCGAGCACGCCGCCCCACGCGTCCTGCTCGCCCGGCGCGCCCGCGCCGCCCGCGTTGTCCTCGCCCATCACGATCACGCTCTCGTCGCGCCCCATCTCCTGGGCAAGCGCTTCGTTGATGGCCTGCGAATAGGTGATTTTCCGTGCCATTTCCGTCTCCTTGATCTGGAATCCTGATGACCTGAACGCGCAGCGCTCAGGGATACGACACGTACACGTCGGTGAGCAGCGCCTCGGCCGGCGGCAGCGGCGCGGCCTTGGCCTGCGTGACCGCGTCGTCGATCAGCTGTTTCACTTCGGCGTCCACCTTGCGCAGATCGTCGCTGCTCGCGAGTTCGGCGCGCACCACGCGTTCCTCGAAGCGCTTGAGGCAGTCCTTTTCTTCGCGCAGCTTCTGCACTTCGCCAGGCGCGCGATAGGTCTGCGCGTCGCCCTCGAAGTGGCCGAAATAGCGCGAAAGCTTCATTTCCACGAGCGTCGGGCCGCCGCCGCTGCGCGCTCGCGCGATGGCTTCGCCCAGCGCCTCGTGCACGGCGAAGAAGTCGAAGCCGTCGACGATCACGCCCGGCATGCCGAAGCCGTTCGCGCGGTCGGCGATGTTGTCGGCCGCGACCGACCACGTGGACGACGTCGCCTCGGCATAGCCGTTGTTTTCCGCGACGAAGATCACCGGGAGGCGCCACACGGAGGCTAGATTCATCGACTCGAAGATCACGCCCTGGTTCGACGCGCCATCGCCGAAGAAGCACACGCCCACGCCGCCGGTCTTCTTGTGCTTCGCGGCGAGCGCCGCGCCGCAGGTCAGCGGACCGCCCGCGCCCACGATGCCGTTTGCGCCCAGCATGCCTTTGGACAGGTCGGCGATGTGCATCGAGCCGCCTTTGCCGCGGCATGATCCCGTGGCCCGGCCATAGATTTCGGCCATCATCTCGCGCACGTCCACGCCCTTCGCGATGCAGTGGCCGTGTCCGCGGTGCGTGGTGGCGACGTAGTCGGAATCGTTCAGATGGCTCATGGTGCCGACGGCGGACGCCTCCTCGCCCGCATACAGGTGCACGAAGCCCGGAATGTCGCCGGTGGCGAACTCGACGTGCAACCGCTCCTCGAACTCGCGGATCGTGCGCATCGAACGATACGCGCTGAGCAACTGCTCCTTGTTCAACTGAATAGACATGGTTGTCTCCTGTGGGTATGCCTGCTAGTGAAAGTGCACCTGCTCCTCGTGAAAAGTGAAACCGCCGTCGACGTTCACCGCGCCCGCCTGCGCGAGCGTGAACGCTATGCCGCGGCCGATCCCGCACGCGCCGCCGGTCACGATCGCGACCTGGCCTTTCCGGGGTGCGTCCATCTACCTGTCTCCTTGTGTTGATTACGGGTTTGGGATGCAGGCCAGGCCGCTACGCGCGCGCGGCTGCCTCGCGCAACAGTTGATGCGAAGCCGCGTAGCGCAGCGTGCGCGCGACATCGACGGTCAACGGGCCCTGCCAGTCGAGCGTCACTTCGTAGCGATCGCCGCGCGCCGGTTCGATCTCGCGCTCGCCGTCGAACGCGAGCGTGCCGTGGCCGGCTTCCAGCGGCAGCGCCATGCCCACTTCGAGGCGCTGGCAGGTGCACATCGTCAGTCGCTCCACGCGGCC
>DATBXG010000283.1:0-4419 GCA_036514415.1 Paraburkholderia sp. | reverse complement strand
GAGCGCGGCACCACAAGCCGCCTCGCGCCTTATGTGCGCGCGTTCGAGCGCGCGGCGGAGCGGCTGACCGCGGGTGAGCCGCTCGAAGAAGTGTGCTGGAACTTCCTCGCGCTCGATCACGCGGCGCGCTGCTATCTGCTCGATTCGAACGGCAGGCAGGCGGGCCGCAACGTGGTGTTGCGCGTCGATCGCGCGGAGCGCGACGCGCGCTTTCTGCCGCTGGAGGATGCGCAGGGCGCGAGCTGGCTGCGCAGGCCGTACTTCCGCGCGGCGCTCGTCGCGCCGGGGCGCGTGCACGTGACCGGGCCGTATCTGTCGATCAACGAGGCCTTGCCGTGCGTGACGCTCTCGATGGCGGTGCAGGTGGGCGAGCGCCTCTGCGTGCTGTGCGGCGATATCGACTGGTTCGAGTAGCCGCGCATCTGCGATCATGTCGTGCTCTCCACGACATGGCGCTCACACATGCATCGCGAACGGATACTGCTCGAAGTCATCGCGACGACGCTCGCCGATGCGAAAACCGCGGCACGCGGCGGCGCGGATCGTCTCGAACTGGTTACCGCGATGGGCGAGGGCGGCCTCACGCCGAGCATCGGCCTGATCGAAGCCGTGGTAGAGGCGGTGACGATTCCCGTGAACGTGATCGTGCGGCCGCACAGCCGCTCGTTCGTTTTCGATTCGAATGATTACGCGGTGATGCTGCGCGACGTGCGCGCGGCAAAGTCGGCGGGCGCGCATGCCGTGGTGATCGGCATGATCACCTCTTCGCGCGAGGTGGATCGCGACGGACTGCAACGCGTGATCGACGCTGCCGATGGCATGCCCCTCACGTTTCACCGCGCGTTCGACGAAGCGCGCGATCTGCAGGAAGCGTTCGACGTGCTGCTCGGTTTCGAAGCCGTGACGACCGTGCTCACGTCGGGCGGCAAGCCTTCGGTGCTGGATGCGCAGGCGCAAATCGAAACGCTGGTGCGGCGTGCGGCGAACACGCATTGCACGGTGCTGGCGGGCGCCGGCTTGACGGTCGAGCGCGTCGCGGCGTTCGTGCGCGCGACCCGGGTGCGCGCGGTTCACTTCGGCTCCGGCGTGCGCGTAGACGGCAGGGGGCTGGCTCCCGTCGATGAAAACCAGGTGCGGCGCGTGCGGACCTTGCTCGACGCGTGAGTCATGAAAAAAGCGCGGGCCGTCCAGACGAACGGCGCGCGCTTCCCAGCTTCACATCACATCGCTTCAATTTACTTCACTTCGCGACCACCACCGGAATGCCGCGCAGCGCGCCCGCGCCCTTGAACGACGCGAGTGCTTCTCCCACCGCGGCGCTCGTCTTCACGTCGACGCCAAGGCGGGCCGCCAGTTCGCGTTCGCTGCGCTTGACCGCCGCGACGTTCGCGAGCTTCACGTGGCCATAGCCGCGCACGCGCTGATGCAGATTGGCGAGCTGCGCGATGTCGTCGGCGTTTTCGGCGGTGAGGCTCGCGAACGCGCCGCGCAGCGTCGCCTCGTAGTCGCTGGCGAGCGCGCGCTCCATGCGGCGCTCCAGCGTCTTGCCGAAAGGATCGAGCCACGTGCCGCGCACGCTGCGGCCCTTCTTCAGCAGCCCGAACGCACTCCACATCCACTGGCCGAACTGCATCTTGCGCGGATGCTGGCCGTTCTTCTCGCGCGCGATGAGCGGCGGCGCAAGGTTGAACTTCACGGTGAAGTCGCTGCCCGCCGTGCCTTCGAACTGCGCTTCGAGCGCGGCGCGGAACGCCGGGTCGGTGTGCAGGCGCGCGACTTCGTATTCGTCCTTCACGGCAAGCAGACGATAGAACGTCGTGGCGACGGCGCGCGCGAGCGTTTGCTCTGCGCTCTTGTCCGCGCTGCGTGCGGCGTCCACGAGTGCGCGATAACGCTTCACGTAGCTCGCGCCGCCGTAAGCGAGCAGGCGCGCTTCGCGATCGGCGATCAGATCGTCGAGTGTTTGCGTGAGCTTGCGCGCCGTGGCCTTTGCCGCTGCCGTCTGGCGCGTGTCGAGCGCCTCCAGCGCGGCGGGATCGGCGGCGGCCATGCGGCCGATCGAGAACGCGAACAGGTTGGCCTGCACGGCCACGTTGTTCAGTTCGATCGCGCGCGTGAGCGCCGCGAGCGAAACCGGCACGAGGCCGAGCTGCCACGCGAAGCCGAGCATCACGATGTTCGCGCCGATCGTATCGCCGAGGTAGCGTTGCGCGAGTGCCTGAGCATCGCACGCGGCGAGCGGATCCTGCACTGGCGTTGCGCCATTGATGGCCGCGTGACGCATCTTCGCAAGCAGCGCATCGGCGTGCAGGTTCGCTTCGGGGTTCTGCACGAACGACGCATTCGGAATCTCATGCGTGTTCACGACGATGCGCGTGCGGTCATGGCGCACGGTCTGCAGCGCGTCGGCGCTCGCGCCCACCACCATGTCGCATGCGAGCAGCAGGTCGGCCTGCTGCGTGTCGATGCGCACCTGGTTGAGCAGCGCGTCCGTCGCGGCGAAGCGCACGAACGACAGCACCGAGCCGCCCTTCTGCGCGAAGCCCATGAAGTCGAGCACCGAGGCGCTCTTGCCTTCCAGGTGCGCGGCCATGCTGATGAGCGCGCCCACGGTCACCACGCCCGTGCCGCCCACGCCGGTGACGAGAATGTCGTAAGGCGCGTCGTCGAGATGCGTGGCCGGAACGGGCAACGCCTGCACGCGGGCGGCGAGCGCTTGCGGGTCGAATGCGGCGCCCGCGGCCTTCTTGAGCTTGCCGCCTTCGATGGTCACGAAGCTCGGGCAAAAGCCGTTTACGCACGAGTAGTCCTTGTTGCACGACGATTGATCGATGCGGCGCTTGCGGCCCAGCTCCGTTTCCACAGGCTCGACCGAAAGGCAATTCGACTGCACGCCGCAATCGCCGCAGCCTTCGCACACTTCCTCGTTGATGAAGAGGCGCTTGTCCGGGTCGGGGAATTCGCCCTTCTTGCGGCGGCGGCGCTTTTCGGCGGCGCAGGTCTGGTCGTAGATCAGCACGGTCACGCCCGGCGTTTCGCGCAGTTCGCGCTGCACGGTGTCCAGCTCGCTGCGGTGATGGAACGTCGTGCCCTTCGGGAAGAGGCCGTGATGACCGTCGTACTTCTCGGGCTCGTCGCTCACCACCACGAAGCGCGAGACGCCCTCGGCCTCCACCTGGCGCGCGATCTGCGGCACGGAGATGCTGCCGTCCACGGGCTGGCCGCCCGTCATCGCCACGGCGTCGTTGTAGAGGATCTTGTAGGTGATGTTGGTCTTCGCCGCCACGGCCTGGCGAATCGCAAGGATGCCTGAATGAAAGTACGTGCCGTCGCCGAGGTTCTGGAACACGTGCGGCATCTTCGTGAACATCGAGTGCGCCGCCCAGTCCACGCCTTCGCCGCCCATCTGGATGAGACCGGTGGTGTCGCGCTCCATCCACGAAGCCATGAAGTGGCAGCCAATGCCGGCCTGGGCGATCGAGCCTTCGGGCACCTTCGTCGACGTGTTGTGCGGGCAGCCCGAGCAGAAGTAGGGCGTGCGGCGCACGGCGTCGGCGGCGTTCGAGAGGATTTGCGGCGCAACGAGATCGACCACGCGCTCGCGGCGGTCGAGTGCGGGCCGGTGCTTCGCGAGCCACGCGGCGAACACGGGCAGGATGCGCGAGGGGCGCAGCTCGCCAAGCTCGGAGAGCAGCAGCGTGCCGTCTTCCGCGTGCTTGCCGGTCACGGTCGGGCGCGCGCCTTCCTTGCGGTTGTAGAGATAGTCCTTGATCTGCTGCTCGATCACCGGGCCCTTTTCTTCGATCACGAGCACGTCGGTGAGGCCCGAGACGAAGGCGTCGATGCGCGACATCTCCAGCGGGAACGACAGGCCCACCTTGTAGATGCGCACGCCCGCGCGATCCAGATCCTCGACGGTGAGATCGAGGCGGCGCAGCGTTTCCATCAGGTCCAGGTGCGCCTTGCCGCAGGTGACGATGCCCACGTTCGCGTGGGGGCTCGGCGCAATCCACTTGTCGATGCTGTTCATGCGCGCGAAGTGGCGCACGGCGTCGAGCTTGGCGGCGAGACGCTGCTCGATGGCGAGGCTCGGCAGATCGGGCCAGCGGTTGTGCAGGCCGCCGGGGGGCGGCGTAAAACCTTCGGGGGCTTGCCAATCCGTTTTCAGCGCATCGAGATCGACGGTCGAGCCCGACTCCACCGTTTCCGAAATCGCCTTGTAGCCCACCCACGCGCCCGAGTAGCGCGAGAGCGCCCAGCCATACAGGCCGAATTCGAGCATGTCGGCCACGTTCGACGGATTGACGACGGGCATGTGCCACGCCATCAACGCGAAGTCGCTTTGATGCGGCATCGACGACGACACGCAGCCGTGGTCGTCGCCGGCCACCACGAGCACGCCGCCGTGCTGCGACGAGC
>DATBXG010000282.1:0-7686 GCA_036514415.1 Paraburkholderia sp. | reverse complement strand
TCGGGCTTCGTGGGCGAGTTCATGGTCATCATGGGCGCGATCCGCGTGAACTTCTGGGTCGGCGCGATCGCCGCGACGACCGTCATTCTGAGCGCTGCGTACACCCTGTGGATGTACAAGCGCGTGATCTTTGGCGCTGTGGCGAACAAGGGCGTTGCGAAGCTGGCCGACATCGGCCGCCGCGAAACGCTGATCTTCGCTTCGCTGGCGGCGTTCGTGCTGGCAATCGGCCTCTATCCGAAGCCGATGACCGACGCGATCGAGCTCTCAGCGGCGAACCTCGTCACCCAGGCCGGCCGCAGCAAGCAACCTGCGTTAGATGCAGCGCCTGCCGACGCAGTGCGTGCGGGCACGGACGTTCGTGCTACGCAGCCGCACTCGCCGACGTGATCACAAGAGATTGACGACGCAACCAACGCGCCGTACCGCTCACAGCGATACGGCGCGTTGCTGCGTGTAAGGGTTTTCGAATTTGAGATTCGAGAAGTAGCCGCGGCGGGCCGCTGTCAAGAGCGGAGTGGGGCGCGATGTGCGTGTGTTTCCGAGGCGCGACAAACCTCGCGAACACATGCGACAAAGTGTCTCGATCTTCTTTTGACAAAGGTCATTTTCCACATTCATTGATTGCGAAATATCAAAGCGGCTGTATGATGCGGGCGCGCTTCCTTTGTCGGATGTCAGGGGATGTGTCCGGAACTATTCAATGAATGAAATTCAGGCAAACGTGATGAAAAGAACGACCTTTCAAAGGTTACTGCTTCCCGTAAGCGCCGGATTGGCCTTGTGTCTTTCCGGATGCAACATGGAGCTCCTCGACCCCAAGGGAAGTGTGGGCGTGGCGGAAAAACAGCTGATCGCGACGTCCACATGGGCGATGCTGATTGTTGTGATCCCCGTGATCGTCCTGACGCTGTGGTTCGCGTACCGCTATCGCGCATCGAACCGTAGCGCCACCTATGACCCGAAGTGGTCGCACTCGACGGCGATCGAAGTCGTCGTCTGGACGATTCCGACGCTGATCATTCTCTTCCTCGGCGTGCTCACGTGGAACACCACGCACGAGCTCGACCCCTACAAGCCGCTCGAATCGAACGTCAAGCCGATCAACGTCGAAGTTGTGGCGCTCGACTGGAAGTGGCTGTTCATCTACCCGGATCTGGGCATCGCCACGGTGAACCAGCTGGCCGTGCCCGTTGGCACGCCGGTGAACTTCAGCATCACGTCGGATTCGGTGATGAACTCGTTCTTCATCCCGCAGCTTGGCACGCAGGTTTACGCGATGGCTGGCATGCAGACGCGTCTGCACCTGATCGCCGACCACGCTGGCGACTACGCCGGCCTTTCGGCGAACTTCAGCGGCAAGGGCTTCTCGGACATGAAGTTCCGTACGCTCGCCACGAGCCAGCAAGACTTCGACGCGTGGGTCCAGAAGGTGAAGGCGTCGCAGACGCAGCTTTCCATGGATCAATACGCGACGGTCGCACAGCCGAGCGAGAAGGCTCCGGTTGAGTACTTCTCGACGGTCGACCCGAAGCTCTTCAACAACATCATCGCGAAGTACAACAACGGCCACGTCACGAATTTCAGTGACCCGTCGTGCGTGACCAAGGGGTAAACCAGGCATGTTCGGAAAACTTACACTGGATGCCATTCCGTATCACGAGCCGATTATCGTCGGCACGATGTTCGGCATGGCAGTCATCGGCGCATTGGTGCTCGGTGCCATCACTTACCTCGGTAAGTGGAAATATCTCTGGACGGAGTGGCTGACGAGCGTCGACCACAAGCGTCTGGGCGTGATGTACATCGTGCTCGCCCTCATCATGCTGCTGCGCGGCTTCGCCGACGCGATCATGATGCGTACCCAGCTCGCGCTCGCGTACAACGCGCCGGGCTACCTCCCTCCGCACCACTACGACCAGATCTTCACGGCTCACGGCGTGATCATGATCTTCTTCATGGCCATGGCTTTCATGGTTGGCCTGATGAACATCGTGGTGCCGCTGCAGATCGGTGCACGCGACGTCGCGTTCCCGTTCCTGAACTCGCTGTCGTTCTGGATGACCGCAGTCGGCGCCATCCTGCTGATGATCTCGCTCGTCGTGGGTGAGTTCGCAATGACGGGTTGGCTCGCGTATCCGCCGCTTTCGGAGCTTGCGTACAGTCCAGGGGTAGGGGTTGACTACTACCTGTGGGCGCTGCAGATCTCAGGTGTCGGCACGCTGCTGACCGGCGTGAACTTCTTCGTCACGATCGTCAAGATGCGCGCGCCGGGCATGACGCTCATGAAGATGCCCGTGTTCACGTGGACGGCGCTGTGCACGAACGTGCTGATCATGGCCGCGTTCCCGATCCTGACCGTCACGCTCGCGCTGCTCGGCCTCGACCGCTACATCGGCACGCACTTCTTCACGAACGATGCAGGCGGCAACGCCATGCTGTACCTGAACCTGATCTGGGCATGGGGTCACCCCGAGGTGTACATCCTGGTTCTGCCGGCGTTCGGTATCTTCTCGGAAGTCGTCGCGACCTACGCGAAGAAGCCGCTGTTCGGCTACAAGGCGATGGTCTACGCGACCTGCGCGATCATGGTTCTGGCGTTCGTCGTGTGGCTGCACCACTTCTTCACGATGGGTTCGGGCGCCGATGTGAACGCGTTCTTCGGTATCGCCACGATGATCATTTCGATCCCGACGGGCGTGAAGATCTTCAACTGGCTGTTCACGATCTACCGCGGCCGCCTCGAGTTCAACTCGTCGGTGCTGTGGACGCTCGGCTTCATGGTCACCTTCACCATCGGCGGCATGACCGGCGTGATGATGGCGATCCCGGGTGCGGACTTCGTGCTCCACAACTCGCTGTTCCTGATCGCACACTTCCACAACGTGATCATCGGCGGCGTGGTGTTCGGCTATCTCGCCGGCATGAACTACTGGTTCCCGAAGGCGTTCGGCTTCAAACTCAACGAAAAGCTCGGCAAGCGCGCGTTCTGGTTCTGGCTCTCGGGCTTCTATGTCGCCTTCACGCCGCTGTACGTGCTGGGCTTCATGGGCGCAACCCGCCGTCTGAACCACTACGACAATCCGGCATGGCATCCGTGGATGATCATCGCCTGGGTTGGCGCCGTGCTCGTGGCAATCGGCATCGCGCATCAACTGCTGCAGCTGTACGTGTCGGTCCGCGACCGCAACCTGCCGGAAAACCGCGACCTGACGGGCGATCCGTGGGGTGGCCGTACGCTGGAGTGGTCGATGTCGTCGCCGCCGCCGTCGTATAACTTCGCGATCATTCCGCACGTGAGCGAGCTCGACGAGTTTGCGCACCTGAAGGAAACCGGCCGCGAAACCGTGGACGTTGCGAACACGAAGTACACCGACATCCACATGCCCTCGAACACGAGCGCAGGTGTGTTCATCGGTTTCTTCAGCCTGGTGCTCGGCTTTGCTGGCATCTGGCACATCTGGTGGCTCATGATCGCTGGCTTCGTCGGCATTCTCGGCACGGCGATCGCCTACAGCTTCCAGAAGAACGAAGGCTATTACATCCCGGCCGCCAAGGTCCGGGCAGACGAAGAAGCGCGCAGTCGCGCACTGGTCAAGGCGTTCGAAGACAAGCAACGCCGTGGCAAGGTTGAAGAAGCACTGGAGGCCAACTGATGTTGACGAAGACAAGTGCGGCCGCACTCGCGGAGCACGATCACCACGATCACCCGCCGTCACACTCGGTGTTCGGCTTCTGGCTGTACCTGATGACGGACTGCATTCTGTTCGGCTCGCTGTTCGCAGTGTTCGCCGTGATGCAGAACCAGTTCGCGGGCGGCCCGACGGGCAAGGACCTGTTCGACATCAATGGCGTGGCCATGGAAACGGCAGTGCTGCTGCTGTCGTCCATCACGTACGGTTTCGCGATGATCGGCGCGCACAAGCAGCGCAAGGGTCAAGTGTTCTTCTGGCTGGCGATCACCTTCCTGCTGGGCGCGACGTTCCTGTATTTCGAACTGCATGAGTTCGCGAATATGATCGCCGAGGGCAACGGCCCGCAGCGCAGCGCGTTCCTCTCGTCGTTCTTCACGCTGGTTGCCACCCACGGTATCCACGTGACGATGGGCATGATCTGGATGGTCGTCCTGATGGTTCAGGCCTTGAAGGCACCGGTTCTGGGCGAGCGTGAAATTCGCCGCCTGACGTGCCTGAGCCTTTTCTGGCACTTTCTGGACATCGTCTGGATCTGCGTGTTCTCCTTTGTTTACCTTGCGAGCGTGATCTAAATGAGTGCTCATTCCATCCATGAAGAAGAAAGCCACGGCAGCGTAGGCAGCTACCTGGTTGGTTTCGTCCTGGCGGTGGTGCTCACGGCCGCTTCGTTCTGGCTCGTGCTGCATGGCGGCTTCCCGCGCGAAACCGCGCTGCTCGGCCTTGCCGTGCTGGCTGTGGTGCAGATCGTGGTTCACCTCGTGTTCTTCCTGCACATGAACACGTCGTCGGGCCAGCGCTGGAACGTGACGGCATTTGGCTTCACGGTGTTGACGGTCCTGATCGTGGTCGTCGGCACGCTGTGGGTCATGCACAACGTCAGCATGAACATGATGTCGCGTTAAGCGTTCATCGTTGCTGGACCTGCGCTTCGCTCCGCGAGCGAAGCGCAAAGAAAAAACGCCGCCAGGCCTTCGGGCCGGCGGCGTTTTTCTTTTTGCGCCTGCTTGCGCGTCTATGCGCCGAAGCGCTGACGCACGACTTCCGCGACGGCCTTGCCGAGCCGATGGTGTTGCGAGGCTTCGTAGTGAATGCCGTCGGTGGGGCTGACCGTCGCGAACTCGCCGGCATCGAGAAACGCCGAGCCGTACTTCACGGCCACGCGCTCGTAGAGCGGGGCGAGCAGGCGCGATTTCGCCGCGCCGCCCGTGAAGATCTCGCCGAGGAAGCCGATCTCTTCGATCGGCGCCGGCGACATCAGCAGCACATGCGGCGTCGCGCCGCCCGGACCCGCACGGCACGCGACGAGTGTTTCGAGCAGCACGTCGACCGAGTTCGCGATGTCGGCCGGCGTGACGGAAAAGCGCGTCTTGAGATCGTTGGTGCCGAGCATCAGCGCGACCACGTCCACCGGCAACTGGCTTTCGAGGCAGGGGCGCAGGTAGGCGTGCCCGTTCTTGTGCCGGCCTTCGATGGGATCGTCGTGAACCGTGGTGCGCGCGGGCAGGCCTTCCTCGATGATCGTCCAGCCCGGCCCGAGTGCCTCGCGCAGCACGCCTGGCCAGCGGTCGGCAGGGCCGAATCGCTCGGACACGCCGGGCACGGTGAGCGGCTTCGTGCCGTGCGTATTGGAATCGCCGTAACAGAGCAGGGTGCGTGACGTCATGGGTTGCCTCTCGCAGATGGTTGCCGTGATTGGGGGCGGACTGCAATGCCACTACTGAGCATGGGAGATTACTAGACGACTGGTCTAATCCCTCTGTAACATGCCGTCTCATGAATGCAGCGGCAGCCGTCGAAGTGCGGCAACACATCCTCGATACCGCCATGCCCATCTTGCTGGGCAAGGGCTTTTCCGCAGTCGGTCTCAACGAGATCCTCGCGGCCGCCGGTGTGCCCAAGGGTTCGTTCTATCACTATTTCGGTTCGAAAGAGGCGTTTGGCGAAGCCTTGCTGACGTCGTATTTCGCCGAATATGCGGAGCGGCTCGACGATCTGCTCGTGCGGCAGCCCGGCACGGCGGCCGAGAAGCTGATGCGCTACTGGGACGACTGGCGCATGATCCAGTGCGCCGACGATCCCGTAGGCAAGTGTCTCGCGGTGAAGCTGGGCGCCGAGGTGAGCGACCTTTCCGAGGCGATGCGCGAGGCGCTGCGACTCGGCACGGACGCGACGATCTCGCGCATTGCCGCGTGCATCGAAGCAGGGCGCGCGGACGGCTCGCTCGTCAGCGTGAACGACGCGGCGACCATGGCGGTGACGCTCTACGAACTGTGGCTGGGCGCGACGCTGCTCGAAAAAATTCATCGCGACCGCAAGCCGCTCGATGCGGCCATGGCGACCACGCGAATCCTGTTGAACCTGCCTCCGGGCAACTAATCGAACGCGAAGCAGCGGCGGGCGCGGCGCGTGAACCGCGCGCGATTGCCGCGCATTGTGCCGATGATCTAGACGACCGGTCTAATAGGGCATGAGGGCCATGCCAAAGAGACTGGTTTCCATGGGACGCGCGAGCGTCCGAACCTTACCGATAAAGGAACGCCGATGAAGGTACTGATCGTTTTGACCTCGCACGAGGACCTCGGCAATACGGGCAAGAAAACGGGCTTCTGGCTCGAGGAGTTCGCCGCGCCGTACTACGCGCTGCGCGACGCCGGTGTCGATCTGACGCTCGCCTCGCCCAAGGGCGGCCAGCCGCCGCTCGATCCGAAGAGCAGCGATCCTTCCGCGCAGACCGACGCGACGCGGCGTTTCGCATCCGACACCGAGGCGCAAGCGGCGCTTGCCAATACGAAACGTCTCGCCGATGTCGATGCGGGCGCGTTCGACGCCGTGTTCTATCCGGGCGGCCATGGGCCGCTCTGGGATCTCGCCGAAGATCCCGTCTCGATCGCGTTGATCGAAAAGACGATCGCCGCGGGCAAGCCCGTCGCCGCGGTCTGTCACGCGCCCGGCGTGCTGCGTCATGTAAAGGGCGCGGACGGCAAGCCGCTCGTGGCCGGCAAGTCGGTCACCGGTTTTTCGAACGACGAAGAGGCGGCCGTGCAGTTGACCGACGTCGTGCCGTTCCTCGTCGAGGACATGCTCAAAGCCAACGGCGGCCAGTACTCGAAGGCCGCCGACTGGCAGCCGCACGTTGCGACCGCCGGCCTGCTCATCACGGGGCAGAACCCGGCCTCGTCCGAGCCGGTTGCCGAGGCCTTGCTCGCGGCGCTTCGTCGTCCCTGAGCGAGGCTGATCGTTCGCGTTCGCGCAGCTTCGCTGCCGGGCGCGCCGCGAACGTTTCTCACTGTTTCCTTTTCCTTCAAGCAACGCTGCGAGCGCCGCTCGCAGCGGCTGTCCGGCTGCGCGTTGCCGCAAGGAAATCCCGTTTTTTGCCAACCGGCGCAGGCGCCGCGCGAGGCGCGACCTGTGCCCAGAAAGGAGTCGTAGATGTCCGCATTGTTCGAACCGTTCAAGCTCAAGGGCGTGTCCCTGCGCAACCGCATCGCCGTGCCGCCGATGTGCCAGTACATGGCCGTCGACGGCGTGATCAACGACTGGCACCACGTCCATTACGCGCAAATCGCACGCGGCGGCGCGGGCCTCGTGATCGTCGAGGCGACGGCGGTTTCGCCTGAAGGTCGCATTACGCCGGGTTGCACGGGTCTGTGGAACGACACGCAGATGGAAGCGTTCAAGCCCACCGTCGCGGCGATCAAGGCGGCGGGCGCGGTGCCCGGCATCCAGATTGCGCACGCGGGCCGCAAGGCGAGCGCGAACCGTCCGTGGGAAGGCGACGACCATATTGCCGATGGCGACGCAAGCGGCTGGCAGACCATCGCGCCCTCGGCGATTCCGTTCGGCGCGCATCTGCCGAAGGTGCCGAAGGCCATGACGCTCGACGATATCGCGCGCGTGCGCGAAGACTTCGTGGCGGCAGCAAAGCGCGCGCTCGAAGCCGGCTTCGAATGGCTCGAACTGCACTTTGCGCACGGCTATCTCGGCCAGAGCT
>DATBXG010000281.1:0-3224 GCA_036514415.1 Paraburkholderia sp. | reverse complement strand
CACACGAGCCGCTCGGATGCGGATGCGTTGTGCGGGCAGTGGAAACTTGCAGCGTGCGCGAACGGCGAGCCAGCGAGCGACGCGAACAGCGCGATCGCAGCAGCGTTCAGGCCGCGCTTGAAGAAGGGGGCGCGACGGATTTTCGGTTCTCGGTTCATGGCAGGCATGATGTTGTTGAAAAGGCGTGAGAAAGACAGCAACAGCGTGTGGCTCGTCCGGAGCCGCCAAGGCGCCAGGCGCCGCGATGAGAAAGATAGCGCAGCGCTCTGCGCGCAATGTCCCGCTCAGCGGGCAGAATGCAATACCGCTTACGAAGCATTACAAGTGCGGCCGTGCGCGGTCGCCGCGGGGCCTCGCCGGCGGCCTGCGCTGCGCGCCGTTCCCGTGCCAACGCTTGCAACATCGGCATTCAAGTCCTTACCGCGCGGGAGTTTCTTGAAGAAGTGGGAAGTGGCATTCAACATTGGCCGATTTCCCGGCCATCGCGTGAATCGCTTTGCACCGATCATGCGTTCCGAGTCCTGCCGGGCACGTGTGATGGTCCGCGCAGCCCATCCACGCACCGGGTATCCGCTTCCATGCCACATGAATTCGTGTCATATGCCAGCCGTGCGGGCGCACGGACGGTGAAACTCGGCGCTGCATTGGCCGCAGCGCTCGCGCTCAACGGCTGCGCATGGACGCTGATTACCGCGGCCGATGCGACCGGCTCCGTGATTCAGGCCGGTTATGCGGTCGCGTCGAATTACTCGTCGCCGAAATTCGTGACGGGTCGGCCCGTCAACCTCAGTTCGATCTGCATCGAGAACAATCCAATGGTCACGGCGGCCGATTTCGTGCCTTCGCTGCAACTCGTGCTGGCCCAGCGCGGCGTGGACTCGGACGTCTACAGCGCAGGTACCGAGCCGGTCAGTTGCCAGGGGCGTCTCGTCTATAATGCGTCGATCGAATTCGGCAAGCCGACGTTCAGCGACGAAAGCCGCGCCTATCTTTCGACGATCAATCTGACGATCTTCACGCACAACCATATTGCCGTCACGGCGCGCTACGAAGTGCGCGGCCTCGGCACCGACCGCTATTCGAGCGCCGCAGTGAAGCTCAGGGGCCTGGTGGAGAGCATGGTGATCGATCAGACGCAGCTGGCCAAATCGTTCCAGTCCGCTTCGAGCGGCGAATGATTCGGAGTCCGGTGCGAGACCCGGGAAAGGATTGGTAAGGCGACGGGCCTGTACCACCTCGTTCTCGTCCCTTACGATTTACGCATGGCAAATAATATCTTTCTCGTCGATGACGATCCGGTCGTGCGCGACGTCACCGCCGAATATCTGAAGATGCGCGGCTTTTCCGTCACGACGCTGCCTTCGGTGCGGGCGATGCAGGAGCGGCTGCGCACCGAGCGGCCGCAGGTCGTCGTGCTCGATATCATGATGCCGGAGGTGGATGGCATCAGCGCGCTGCGCGCCCTGCGCGAAAGCGGCGACGACCTGCCGGTCATCATGCTCACCGCGCGCAATGAAGTGATCGACCGCGTGCTCGGCCTCGAATTCGGCGCCGACGACTACGTGGGCAAGCCTTTCGATCCGGGCGAGCTGGTGGCGCGTATCCGCTCGGTCATGCGCCGGCGCAGCATCTCGAACCTGACGGGTGCGCCGGAAAGCCGCGAATCGTTTCGCTTCGGCCAGTTCGAGCTCGATTTCCGCTCGCGCGAACTGTATCGCGACGAAGTCCGCATGCCGCTGCGTTCGAGCGAATTCGCGTTTCTCAAGCTGTTCGTCAATCACGCGATGACGATTCTTTCGCGCGAGCGCATCATCGAAATCGTGTACGGCGAGGCGGGGCGTTATCGCAACCGCAGCCTCGACGTCGCGATCTGGCGTTTGCGCCGGCTGATCGAGACGGATCCTTCCGAGCCGCGCTATCTTCAGACGGTATGGGGGCACGGTTACGTGTTCGTGCCGGACGGCGAAGTGGGCTTCGCGGAGCGCTTTGGCGAACATGCACGCGAACCCGGCGCCGAATATGCCGACGACCACGCCGACGACTACGCGGGTGAGCTACCCGCCGACGAAGACTGATCGGATCGCGCCACGCAAGCGCAAATGAAACAGGGCGCGCCATCGAGGCGCGCCCTGTTTGTCTGGAACGCAGCTTAAGCGCAAGAAGCGCGATCAGAACGTCAGCACGCTCAGGAACATGCGCTGCAGCCAGCCCACGGTGGTCGCGTCGTTGAGCAAGCCGCGTCCGACCTGCTCGATGCGCGCGTTGGCGATCTTGCCCGATTCGACGTAGTTGTCGGCTTCCACGTCGTTCGGATTGACGATGCCGGAAAGCCGCAGACGTTGATGCTCGCCGCTCATCGAAATGATCTTTTCGCCCGAGACGATGAGATTGCCCGTAGGTGTCTTGCTGATGACCGTCACGGCCAGCGTGCCGTTCATGTCGCTGGAAAGCGAGTGGTTACCGCTGCCGTTGAACGTGGTCGAAGCCGATCCGATATTGAAGAGCCGCGCGAGACGCGCTGCTGCGCCTGTCGACTGGTCGGCGGCCGTGGCCGTGATCGTGCTGTCGCGCTTCGCGGCTGCGCTCGCGGTGTCGGTGCCGCTGTAGGTTTCCGAGAGCCGGATCGTGAGCACGTCGCCGATTCGCTGCGCACGCGGCGTTTCGTAGAGCGAGATGGAGGTGCCCGCCTGATAGATCGAGCCGCTGGTATTGACGTTCAGCAGCGGTTCCGCGAGCGGCGGTGTCATGGGCGTGTTGACGATCGACTCGGGCGCGGCGCAGCCACCGAGCGCAGCGCCGAACGACACGCACAGCAGCACGGACCGCAGCGCTTTCGAACGCGTCGCGCGGCATGCGCCGGAAACTGAGGATTCCGATCGAATGAAGGGCATGGCGGGTGGGCAGGTGCGTGAGTGATTCGGCGGGTTCATTGGTTTCTTTCGCAGGGCTGGCTGGTGTGCGCGGCTTCAGCCTTCGTCGAACTGGCTGAGCTTCAAGGGCTTCTCGCCGCTCTTGGTGCGCACGGGCGTGGGCTTGAGCAGATAGGTGAGCGTGGCGCGGCGGCTGTCGGGCAGCAGGCAGATCGTGATCGTGCTCGACGCGTTCTCCCACACGAGCAGCGGGAGCGACGGCGCGCCCAGCACGTGCGGCGCGCCGTAGCGCGAGGCGAGCAGATTGCGCAGGTCGTAGGCCGTCGTGGTGTCCAGGACGAACGACATTTCATA
>DATBXG010000280.1:0-11557 GCA_036514415.1 Paraburkholderia sp. | reverse complement strand
CGACCTGCGCAATCACGCCTTCATCAGCTATGTCGCCGATCTCGCGTTCAGCCACGAACTGCTCTACCTGGAACGAACGGCGCCGAACGTGACCGCGAACCTCTGCAGCACCAGCGTGATCGCGCAGTACCATGCTGCGCTGCAGGGCAGCGCACTCGCGATCCTGCCGTGCTTCATGGCCGAGCCAGACCCGCGCCTCGTGCCGATCCTGCCCGACGAAATCATGGTGACGCGACGCTTCTGGCTATGCAGCCGCGAGGACCTGCGCAAGCTGCGGCGCATCACGTCGCTCTGGGATTACCTGCGTGCGGCCGCCGACGCCAATCGCCCGTTGCTGATGGGCGAATCGCCGGAAATGCATTACGTCGAGCCCTGAACCCAAAGCATCGCCCGCGACATGCAATAAAAAACCGCACATGCAGTCCACGAACAGGACTGCATGTGCGGCCTTCAGGAAAACACCTGCTCCGGCGTCGCCCGCACCTCGAAAGGCAAGGGGCGCGCGCCGGCTAGCGATGCTCAGGTCCCAACCGGGCGGATCGTCAGCGCGTTCCGCACCGACGTCACACCTTCAACGCCCTTGGCGACTTCGCCAGCGCGTTCGATCTGCGCCTGCTCGGGCACGGAGCCTTGCAGGGTGATGGCGCCGTCTTTCGCGCGCACGGTGATGTTGGAGACGCTGATGTTGCTTTGGCGGGCGAGGGCCGAACGGACCTTGCGGCTCAGCGCCCGGTTGGCTGCGCGGGCCTGCCGCAACGCGGCCTTCGATTGATTGACGTTGTGCTGGGCGGTGGCCGTCGGACCACTGGCGGTGGCGGCGGCAGCCGGGGCCGAAGCCGCGTCCTGCGCATAGACCTGGAACGAAGCCGCCACGAGAGCCGTGGCTGCGGCAAGCTTGAATACCTGAATAGCCTTCATGCAGTTTCTCCTGTTGTCACAGTTTTATTTCTGACCCGCGAACGGGCCCGTTCACTACACCATTGACTACAAAACATTCGCGCGCCAAACCGCGATGGGGAGTAACAATACCGCAACTATTTCATTCTTGACACGAAGCGGGCCCAAACTGTGATTCCACGCCACACTTCTCGCCACATTCCGCAGACAAATACGGTTGATTGCCCAAATAGTGAAGCGTTGATGCACCCATGCAATTGAAATGGCTTCACAGGCGCTTAACGAACTCGTTGCGGCCGGTTCCAGTCCATTCCGCCGCCGCTTCATTGATCCGCCCTGCTGCATGCAATATGAATAAGCCGGCTAATCACAGTGCCTTTGAGACCGTTATTCAGCTTCGTTATTCAAACAGCAACGCATGTCACGCAAGCAGCGTTGACAATGCAGGCAGCGGTTAACCCGAATAGCCAATCCGCAATACGGGAGGCTGGCCGCATCAATTGACCAATTGCGCCTTTACCCATCGATAGAACTGCTGGATCGCCGCCTCGCGCGGATGCCCCTCGCGCCAGGTGAAGTAATAGTCGAGCGAGGCTGGGATGCGGACCTGCCCCAACTGCACCAGCTCGCCACGTTCGATGAAGCCACGCGCCAGTTGCAGGCGCGCAGTCGCCGCGCCCTGCCCGGCCACCGTTGCCTGCAGCAGGAGGCCTGCGTCGTCGAACACCGGTCCGCGCTCGGGTTCCTCGCCGGCCACGCCCGCGGCTTCGAAGAAGTCGCGCCATGAGCGGCGCGAAAAGCGCAGGAGCGGCATGCTCGCGAGATCTTCGATGCGGAAGTCGGGATAGCGCGCGAGCAGCGCCGGACTGCAAACCGCGACGACCTGGTCGTCGAGCAGCTTGCGGATGTGGAAACCAGGCTCGTCGACCCGGCGATGCCAGATGCCGATGTCGAACGGATAGGGGTCGGGCGGCGTGACGTCGGCATGCATGCGCAGCGAAAGGTCGACCATGGGATGGCGGTCGTAGAAGTCGCCCAGGCGCGGAATCAGCCAGACGGACGCGAAATCGGACATCACGCTCAGCTCGAGCCGCGTCACACCGCTCACGCCGGGCCGCGTGGCGTCGAGCGCATCGCGCAGGTCGTCGAGGCTGCGGCGCACGCGCTCGGCCAGCTGCGCGCCCGCAGCGGTCGGAATCATGCGGCTGCCCGCGCGGCGAAACAACTCGACGCCCAGCTCCGTTTCAAGCGCGCGCAGGTGGTGGCTCACGGCGCTGTGCGTCAAATGCAATTCTTCCGCAGCGCGGCTGAAACTGCGCCGTCGCGCGGCGGCTTCGAGGGCGCGCAGCGCCTGCAGAGGAGGGAGGGATCGGGCCATGACGTCAAATTCTACTCACAATGCCGTCTGAAATCTCTCGCTGGCCGCGCACACGGCAATCGCCAATAATCGACACCCAGGTATTCAGACGGCTTTCGGGCTCCACCCGCACCATGACTTCACTCAGACTGCGCGTTTTCGCGGTATTCGCCCTCGGCTATTTCATTTCGTACCTGTTTCGCGGCGTCAATCTAGGCTTTGCGCCGTTTCTCGCACGCGAGCTGGGCTTCACGGCAACCGATCTGGGCACGCTCACGAGCCTCTATTTCCTCGGCTTCGCCGGTGCGCAGATTCCGGGCGGCGTGCTGCTCGACCACTACGGCCCGCGCCGCGTCACCGCCTGCGTCATGCTCGTAGCCGCGGCGGGTGCGCTGATCTTCGGCGTCTCGCACAACATGGCCGCGATGATGGTGGGCCGGCTCCTGATCGGCGTCGGCGTCTCGGTGTGCCTTGGCGGCGCATTCAAGGCCACGGCGCAGCACTTTCCAGTCGCGCAGCTCACCCTCGTGAACGGCCTCGTGATGGCCGTGGGCGGGCTGGGCGGCGTGGCCGTCGGCGCCCCGCTCTCGTGGCTGCTCTCGATCGCGCCGTGGCGCGCGGTGAGCCTCGGGCTCGCGGCGCTCACGGTGCTCGTGGCCGCCGTCATCTGGACCGGCGGGCCGCGCACGCGCGACACCCATCACCAGGCCAGCGTGCTCGAGCAGTTCAAGGGCACCGCGCACATCCTGCGCAGCCATGCGTTCTGGAAAACCGCGACCTTCTCCGGGCTCACCCAGGCCGTGTTCTATGCCATGCAGTCGCTGTGGGTCGGCGCGTTCCTGCGCGACGTCGTGCCAGCGGGCACCGCCGATATCGGCGCACGCGCGGCCTCGCTCGTTTCCGTGCTGGGCGGCGCGTTCATCGTCGGCAATATCGGCTTCGGCGCGCTCGCGCGCAGCTTCGAGCGGCGCGGCGTGAGCGTCCAGCTCTTTTCCGGCGTCACGATGCTGCTTTTCGTGCTCGTGCAAGCCATGCTCGCGGCCCGCGTGGCGTTGCCAGCGTCCTTGCTCTGGGCCGCTTACGGCGCGCTCGGCGGCACCGGCATCCTCACCTACGCGGTGCTCGCCGAACATTTCCCGCCGCGCCTGATCGGCCGCGTGAACACGACCTTCACGCTCGTCATCTTCATCGGCATCTTCGTTCTGCAGATCGCGATCGGCGCCGCGCTCGCGCACTGGCCCGCACTCGACGGCCACTACCCTGCCGTCGCGCATCAGAGCGTGTGGGCCATCCTCATCGTGCTGCAAGTGGTCGGCGCCGTCTGGTACTTCATGCCGTCGCGGCGCGCCACTGCGCCGCGCCAGGCAGTCGAAACGCAATGAGGCGCCTGCTTTCCCGCCCCACGCACGGCGCGTCGGGCGGGAGGCGCATCTCGCGCGGCTAGCTGTTCTGTTCACATCGATAGCACGAATTCTTCCTTCGGCGCAGGCTTCGCTCCACTATCATGAATGCGCCCCGTCGGTCACCCCCCCAAAAAAACGCTGCGCCTCAGTCGAGAAATGCAAATCTCGAATCATTGGTTGTCCTGATCGGCTCCCCCGGAAAAGAATGACCCAACGGCAACGACGGCGATGCAAGGCTCGCCAGTCCGCGCGCCCCGTTTCGTCACTTCATTCCGAACCTGCCCATGCGTCCACATCGCGTTCTGCGGTACCTGCTTTGCACCGCGCTTGCATTGACGTCCCTGTACGCCGCCGCTGAGAAGCCCACCGTCATCCGCATCGGCGTCGCGCAGCAAGGCGCGGGCGATCCGCCCACTTTCGGCGGTTCGACCGCCGCCACCGTGCAGAACCAGCAGTTGCTCGAAAAGGAATTCGCCGCGGACGGCATCAAGGTCCAGTGGCTCTTCTTCAAGGGCGCCGGGCCGGCCGTCAATGAGGCAATTGCCGACGATGCGCTCGACTTCGCGTACCAGGGCGACCTGCCCTCGGTGCTCGCGCGCGCCAACGGGCTCAAGACCCGCATCCTGCTGGAATCAGGCGTGCGTTCCGGCGTGAAGGTAGGCGTGCCGCCCGACTCCGACATCAAATCGATCAAGGACCTCAAGGACCGGCGCGTCGCGATTTTTCGCGGCACGAATCTGCAGCTCGTCGCCGACAACGCGCTCGCCGCGAACCAGCTCGACGAGCACGCGCTACGCGTGATCAACCTCGACATTGCCAGCTCGCTCGCCGCGCTGGCCTCGAAAGGCATCGACGCCTCGGTGAACGACTATCACCTCTACCGGCTGCGCGACCAGGGGCTCGCCCGCATCGTCTATGAATCGCAGCATGACGGCCCGCAGTTTACGCGCCAGGCGCATCTGCTCGTGCTCGATGGCTTCGAGAAGGCGCACCCCGACATCGTGCAGCGCGTGGTGAATGTCTTCGTGCAGGCCGCGCAGTGGTCGTCCGACGAAGCAAACCGCGACGCGCTCTTCAAGCTTTGGGCGAAGAGCGGCGTGAGCTATGCGTCCTGGCAAGCCGAATTCGCCGAGCAGCCTTTGAAGTACCGCAATTCGCCGCTGATCGATCCGTTCATCGTGGCGCGCTACAAGGCCGTTGCGCAGGACGCGCTGCGGCTCAAGCTGATCCGCCAGCCCGTGGATGTCGATTCATGGTTCGAGCCGCGCTATCTCGAGAACGCGCTGCGCGCGCAAAAGCTCGAGCACTACTGGACCCGCTATGACGCCGCCGGCAAGCCGCTCGGCTGAGCACGCGAGAGGAACCGCATCATGACGGACACCGCCATCACGATCTCGCCGGACACGCCGCGCGCCACCGCATCGCACATCGGCACGGCTGGCACGCACGTCCACGCGCGTTCGCGGGCAGCGCTGCGCGCCTGCGCGTGGCATCTCGCTCCCTGGCTGCTGCCTGCACTGCTCTTCCTGCTGTGGAGCGTGGGCTGCGCGCGCGGCTGGATCGCGCCGCAAATCCTGCCGGCGCCCCAGCGCGTCTATGACACGCTCGTCGATCTCGCGCTGAGCGGCGAGCTTGCGCGCAACACGCTGATCAGCCTGCAACGCGTGCTGCTCGGCTTTGCAGGCGGCACCTTGCTCGGCTTCACGATCGGTGGCGCGCTCGGACTCTCGCGCACGCTCGAAGCCTGGGTGCTGCCCAGCTTCAATGCGGTCGTGCAGATACCCGTGCTGGGCTGGCTGCCGTTTCTGTTGTTGCTGGTAGGCGTGGGCGAGCCGCTCAAATATCTTCTGATCGGCCACGCAGCGCTCGTGCCCGTCACCCTGAGCACGATGCAGGGCTTTCGGCAAGCGCCAGCCGCGCTGGACGAAGTCGCGCGCGTCTACGCCTACACCCGCTGGCAACGCATCGTGCGGCTCGTCCTGCCCGCCGCGGTCCCGACGCTCGCCACCGGCGTGCGTCTCGCCTTCACGAAGGCGTGGCTCGCGCTCGTCGTGGTGGAACTCGTGGCGTCGTCCGAAGGACTCGGCTATCTGATCGTCTATGGACGACAGCTCTTTCAGCTCGATCTCGTGATGGCGTCCGTGGTCGTGGTGGGCGTGATCGGACTCGTCATCAATCGTCTGCTCGATGCGCTGGAGAAGCGCTTGCGGCGCGGGACACCCTCGGCGTTTCGTGCCTGATCGTGCCTGATCCCGAAAGGACAACCCGTCATGAGAATTTCGCTTGCGCGCAGGCCTACGCGTCCCGTTTGCGCCTGTGAGGCGACCGTCGAGACCCGACGGCGCCGCGTCGATCTGCGTGGCGTGGCGCTGCCCATCGTCGCCGTTGCGCTGTGGTGGGCCTTGAGCGCCTCGCATGTCGTGAAGAGCGGCCTGCTCGTGAGCCCGGTTGATGTGCTTCGCACCGCTTACGAACAGGCCGGCAGCGGCGCTCTGGTGCGCGCGCTTTTGGCGTCGCTCGCCCGTGAGGCCTGCGGCTTCGCCATCGGCGCAACAGCCGGGTTCCTGCTGGGCGGCGCGTTGGGCCTCTCGCGCATCGCCGCGCGCATCGTTGGCCCAAGCTTCGACACGTTCAAGCAAATCTCGCTGTTCGCCTGGATTCCGCTCATCTCCGTCTGGTTCGGACTCGGCGACGCCGCCAAGGTCGTCTTCCTTTCGCTCGCGGCCTTGCTCCCGGTTGCCGCGCACACATGCGACGGCATTCACGCGGTGCCGCGTAAATACGTTGAGCTGGCGAACGCGCTGCGCTACTCGCGGCTGCAACTGATCCGCTACGTGCTGCTGCCCGCCGCGCTGCCTTCGATCTTCACGGGTCTTTATCTCGCGCTCATCCATTCGTGGCTCGCCACGCTCGGCGCGGAATATCTGCTCGTGGCGGGCAGCGGCATCGGCAATCTGCTGATCGACGGCAGCGAGCAGTTCCGCATGGACATCGTGCTGTTCGGCATCGTCGTCGTGGGCGTGACGGGCTGGGCGCTCAACGCGCTCGCGCGGCGTGTGGAGAGAACGGTGCTCTCCCGGCTTCACATCGCCAACCAATGATACGCACTGCCATTCAATGACCATTCAATCGAACCTGAGAGGAAGCCAGATGAGCGCCGTTGAACCCGAGGGACTCGACATTCTTCACGTCAGCAAGCGCTATGGCGCGGGCGATTCGGCGCTCGTCGTGCTCGACGACGTGTCGCTGCATGTGCGTCCCGGCGAATTCGTGAGCGTGCTCGGCGCGAGCGGCTGCGGAAAATCCACGCTGTTGCGCCTCATCGCCGGCCTCGACGCGGGCTACAGCGGCGCGATCATGATGGGCGGCGAGCGCGTGTGCGACACCTCGCTCGAGCGCGGCATCGTGTTCCAGGATCACCGATTGTTTCCCTGGCTCACCGCGGAGCAGAACATCCTCGCGGCGCTGCGCAACGCACCGCTATCTGCACGCGAGAAGCACGACGTGGTGGCAGAGCACATTGCGCTCGTGGGCCTCGCGGGTTTCGAGCGCGCGTATCCGCATCAGCTCTCGGGCGGCATGGCGCAGCGCGTGGCGATCGCGCGCGGCCTCGTCAACCGCCCTCGCGTGCTCCTGCTGGACGAACCGTTCGGCGCACTCGACGCTCTCACGCGCGGCCGCCTGCAAAACGAATTGCTGCGCATCTGGGAACGCGAGCGCATCACGATGATCCTCGTGACGCACGATGTCGACGAGGCGATCTACCTGGGCGACCGTGTCGTGACGATGGCGCCGCGGCCAGGGCGTATCCGGCGCATCGTCGACATTGCACTGCCGCGCCCGCGCGAGCGCACCGATCCACGCTTCGCGCGGTTGCGCGACGCAATCCTCTCCGACTTCTCCGACGCAACGACACCGCTCGCCAGCAACCCGCTGCCCGTCCCCCCCGCCGATTCTTCAGGTCAATGGCGCATGGCGTGGTGAACGCGCCGACCGACTGGCCGGTCGCGTCCCGCTCGCTCTCTTGATCCCGGCATCACCGACGACACCCCATGTGCCAATTACGCGCGGCATGAGAAAATCTGCTTTCGAACGGAAACGCTCGACGTGCCAGCGCACACACTCCAGCCCGCTTTCCCGTACTTAGCTGTCTTTTCGACCGGTTTATCGACATATCCCGCCGGTTCGACGATGGGATACCGGGAAACGCGCGGGAAAACGGCGGACTCGCACAACGCGCTGGAAGTTTTCCGATCCGCAATGGGTCGGCTCAGCGTAAACTTCCGCTGTTGCCATTCGATAGTGTCGATTCATGATAAAGAGAGAAACATCCATGCCAGACAACACTCACTCGCACGACGGCCACTCCGAATCGTGCGGCTGCGACCTGCTACATCTGCTCGACGGCGTGGACGAATTCACTCATCACGTTTTTCCGGGCAACAAGGAGCTGTTCCGCAGCCTCGCCCATACCCAGGCGCCGCATACCCTCTTCATCACCTGCGCCGACTCGCGCGTCTCGCCGGAAATGATCACGCAGGCCAAGCCTGGTGATCTGTTCGTTTGCCGCAATATCGGCAATATCGTGCCGGCCTATGGCGAAATGCTCGGCGGCGTTTCGGCCGTCGTGGAGTTCGCGGTGCTCGAGCTCAACGTGAAGCAGATCGTCCTGTGCGGCCATACCGATTGCGGCGCGATGAAGGGGCTCGCCTCGGGGGCAGAAGCCACGGCCGACATGCCCACCGTGCAGGCCTGGCTGCGCAACGCGGAAGCGGCGCGCAGCGTGGTGAAGATCCGCGGTCTGGACGAAGAACACGTTGTCCAGGCGCTCGTGGAGGAAAACGTCCGCCTGCAGCTCACGCACCTGCGCACCCACCCCGCCGTGGCGGCGCGCGTGGCTCAAGGCCTGCTCGAACTGCAGGGCTGGGTGTACGACATCGGACACGGCGAGGTGACCGTGCTCGACGAAATGCGCGGCAAATTCCTGTCGCTCGGTGAAGCGCGCGCGCGCCTGCGCAAGCGCGTCGAAGAGTAATGACCGGGCGCTGACGCGCCCATGCCTCGACAGACCCTCTCAGGTTCTCGCCGCGCGGCGGTCCTCGCCGCCCAGAAATTCCCCCGTTATTCATTCCGCATGAATCGAAGTGCGCCCATGGCGCATTTCGCGCCTTGTCGCGCAATTTTCTCAGAATTTGCAATAATCCTTTTCGAATTAGGGGTTTACCCTAGGCCAAAACCCGACTACACTCTGGCCCGTGCTACATGCGGCGTCCTGCCGCACAAGAAAAATAATTCCGGAGGTTGGTCGCTTATGCAGTCCGTCGCCACGCCGTTCCCGCTACATCGCTCGTCGCATTCCTGTATCACCCGCCCGACCGACGCATCGCGTCGAGCCACGCTTCGCTAGTTCAGCGCGCGTGTCCTGTCGTCGCGCTCGCGCGCAACAGCAGGCGAACCCAAGGCCCACTCCGCGTCATCGCCGTTTTCATGCCGCCCTCGCGTTGCGGCAAACGGCGCGCGCTCTTGCGCGTATGGACGCCTGGTAATGGGCACCTCACCCGTCACGGGCCGAGCGCCCGGTTACCGAAGGAGAAGCATCCATGGAGCCCGTCAAGAAGTCGCACGCGAAAGTCGAAGTGAAACTGCACCTGCATCCGGAAGATCATCAGCGTGCAATGGTCGCCGCGAAGGCGCTCAATCTCGCGGAGTGCGAGTTCTTCGCCCTGGCGCTCCATCTGGGCGCGACCCAGATCCTGCGCCAGGCCGAAGCTGCCTGTTGAACAAGGCCCGCTGCGGGAAACGCTCCGGACGAAGAGTCGCCTCACACCGGAGCCGGATCGCGCCCGGCGAAACCCTCCTGGTGCCAGTAACGGTAGACGGGGCGCACTGCGCTCGCGGCATGGAGTTTCGCGACTGGCCGGCAAGACCACACGGCTCAGTCGCGCGGCTGTACAGATGCTTTTGCGTATTGGAAACTGTCGCCTTTCGCCGCGGGCTTTCTGCTTCACTATCCGGTCCGCAATGTTCCGATCGGCAATATCGTCCATGACCCGCACCGCACCGCCTCACCTGCCCTGCATCGTCACCGTTACTCGCCTCTGTCGCACGGGGGCGCAATGACCGCGCCCGCACGACGTTCTTCCTCCATCGGCTGGCTGCCCTACCTCGTCGCCGCCACGTTCTTCATGGAGTATCTGGACACGACCGTGATCGCCACGGCGCTGCCGCAGATGGCGCACTCGTTCGGCATCGGTCCGAACAGCCTGAGCCTCGGCGTGACTGCCTACATGCTCGCGCTCGCCATCTTCATTCCGGCCAGCGGCTGGGTGGCGGACCGCTGCGGCGCGCGCACCGTGTTCTTCGGCGCCGTGGTCACGTTCACGGTGGCGTCCGTGCTGTGCGGGATCTCGCAGAACGTCGACGAATTCGTGGCCGCGCGCATCCTGCAAGGCATGGGCGGCGCGATGATGGTGCCGGTCGGGCGCATGGTGGTCGTGCGCAGCACCGAGAAGAGCAAGCTCATGCAGGCGATCTCGACGATCACCTGGCCCGCCATCGCCGCGCCCGTGGTGGGACCGCCCATCGGCGGCTTCATCACGACCTACGCGTCGTGGCGCTGGATCTTTCTGCTGAACGTGCCGTTCGGCATTGCCGTGCTCGCGGCCATCGCCGTCATCGTGCCGAACCTGCGCGGCGAGCAGCCGCGGCCGCTCGACGTGACGGGCCTCGTGCTGAGCGGCGCCGCGCTCACGGCCATCCTCTACGGGGCGGAGCTCGCGAGCCAGGCCGGCCAGAATCAGTGGGTCGCTGTGTCCGTCGTTACGGCCGGCGTCGCGATCGGGATCGTCGCGTTCGTGCATGCGAAACGCCATCCGCATCCGCTCGTCGATGTTTCCACGCTGAAAATACCGACGTTTTCCGTCACGGTCGTGACCGGCTCGGTCACGCGCATCGGCATCGGCGCCGCGCCCTATCTGATGCCGCTGCTGTTCCAGATCGGCTTTGGTCTCTCGGCATTCAAGTCCGGCTTGCTGCTGCTCGCGAGCGCGCTCGGCAATCTGGGCATGAAAGCGCTCACGACGCGGATTCTCGAACGCTGGGGTTTCCGGTTCGTGTCGGTGGTCGACGTCACGATTGCCGGCGTCTCGTTGATCGCGTGCGGCATGCTCACGCCCGGCACGCCGCTCGCGATCGTGCTCATCGTCGTGTTCGTCTACGGCGTGACGCGCTCGATGCAGTTCTCCACGCTCGCCACGCTGGCCTACGCCGATGTCGCGCAGCCGCAGATGAGCGCGGCGAGCACGCTCTGGAGCGCGGCCGCGCAGATGACCATCGGTCTTGGCATTGCGTTCGGCGCGCTCGCGTTGCGCGTGGCCGCGAACTTCAACGGCGAAACGACCGGCCACGTGTTCACGCTCGACGACTTCCGGCTCGCGTTCCTCGGCGCCGGCGTGCTCACGCTGCTATCGGTGTGGGGCTATGCGCAGATGGCGCGCGACGCCGGCCAGAACGTAGGCGGCGGATCGCGCAGGCAGCGAGCGTAGACGCGTAGACATCGCGCATCACGCGGCATGCACGCGAGAGAGGCGCCATGCGTCGGGCAAGGCGTTATTCGGAGAGACTCGCGCGCACGGTGTATTCCGCTTCCTCGACTGCTTCGAGCGCTTCGGCTTGGGCGTGGGCATGCGCCGCGTGGAACTCGCTGGACAGCGGCTCGACCGGATAACCGTGGCGCTCCCAGGCGTCGAGCCCGCCCTTGAGCGCGCGCGCGTGATAGATGTGCTTGTTGCGCAACCGATCGACGATGCGCTTGGCCGTCGCTTCGTTCGGGCACACGCAGTACACGACGATCGGACGCCCGACCAGCCCGGGCGAAAGCACTTCGTTCGATTCGAGATTC
>DATBXG010000279.1:0-9991 GCA_036514415.1 Paraburkholderia sp. | reverse complement strand
GGAGAAGCCGTGACGGTTCGCGAATGCGGCGTCTTCCTCCTGAAGCCGCGCGCTGTCGCGCAGCATGATGCCGCACAGGTCCGCGGTGCCGGGCGTGCAATAGACCGGGCCGCGATAACCGTTGCGAGCAAGGACGGGCAGGTAGCCACAATGGTCGATATGGGCGTGCGTGAGGATGACCGCATCGAGCGAGTCAGCCGGAAAGGGCAGTGGGTCCCAGTTGCGCAGGCGCAGGTTCTTGGTGCCCTGGAACAGCCCGCAATCGATCAGCACCCGCTTGCCTCCCGCTTCCAGCAGATAGCGCGACCCGGTGACCGTCTGCGCCGCGCCCAGAAACGTCAGCTTCATCATGCTCTCCTCGCTTCATGCGCCACGTGTGCGCCTGAGATCGATTGGATCGCGTACCGGCACGTCGCCTTTGACTTGAATCAGACGAACCGGCATTGCTCCGAACGCGCAACGACTTGAGGCAGATCAATCGAGGCAAGTCAGTCGATTCTTACATTGGAGTCAGTGGCTCGCGATGACGGGCCGAATTGCGGGCGGGGGCGCAAAAATGTCGAGCAGGTTGTCCTTCGGCTGGGCTGCGGCTGGTCTGATGCTGTCAATTGCATCGCTTTCGGCTTGCATGACGTACCGCGATACCCACCGCGACGATGACGTTGCCTTCCGCCGCTCGGAGACCGAACTGGCAGCGCGACGGGAGCAGAGCGCGATCAAATGCGCCACGCCGGACGACTGCGCGCAGGCCTGGGCCCGCGCGCGGCTCTTCGTCCAACGGCATTCGCCCACGCCCATCGAACGTGCGACCGACTATACGATCGAGACGCGCATGCCGCATGAATTCGGCCTCGCGTATTTCTGGGCGATACGGCAGCTGGCGGCGGACGGAACGACGACGATACGGCTCAAGGGCATGTGCCGCGGCATGTACAGCACCGACAACGGCCCCGGCTGGCTCTATGCGCGCTGCGTCGAACAGCTCTTGCAGGCCCAGTTCGAATTCGTGCGCGAAGTGGGGGGCGTCAGATAAAGCGAGCGTGAATGTTTGCTACCGTTCAGCACAGGTGCGCACCGAGTGAATGTCCACCGGCAAGCGAAACTCCGCCGAAATCGTGACGCCCTTGCCCGGACGGCCATCGACCGTCAGCGAGCCGCCTAGCTGCAGAATGCGCTCGCGCATGCCGATGAGCCCGAATGCATCGGGACGCGACGCAGAGAGCGGGTCGAAGCCGGCTCCGTCGTCGCTGATGCGAAGCCGGCAATGCTTCGCGTCGTTCTCAAGCTCGATCGTCACGCGTTGTGCGCGAGCGTGGCGCGCCACATTGGTCAGCGCTTCCTGAACGACACGAAAGAGGGCAGTCGCGGCGAATTCGCCGAGGTCGGGCTCCGAAACATCCAGCGTGCACTGGACCGTCACGCCGTAGCGGTGCTGAAAGTCCTCCGCCAGCCATTCGAGCGCGGCCTGGAGCCCGAGATCGTCGAGCATGGACGGCCGCAGATCGGCGGCGATGCGCCGCACCGCGACAGTCAGCGCATCGATCTGCGCGCCGATCCGCGCGATGGCCTCCAGTTCGGCATGCATTTGTGTCGGCAACGTGTTGGCGAGTTCGTTCCCGTGGATGCCGAGCGCCATTTTCAGCGCCGCGATCCGTTGCCCGAGATCGTCGTGCAACTCGCGGGCAATGCGCTTCTGCTCGTTCTCGCGCGCCTGATGAATCAGGGCCGATGCAACATGAGCGCGCTCGAGTTCTTCGAGTCTGCGTCGCTCGGTCATGTCCCGGGTGATCTTGGCGAAGCCGACGAGCGCATCGTTGTCGTCGCGCACAGCGGAAATGACGACGCTCGCCCAGAAGCGGGTGCCGTCCTTGCGCACGCGCCATCCCTCCTCCTCGACACGCCCATGCAGCGCGGCGGCCTCGAGCAGGCGCTCGGGCTTGCCTGAGTCGATATCGTCGGGCGTATAGAACACGGAGAAGTGCCGGCCGACGATTTCATCGGAGGAATAGCCCTTGATGCGCTCTGCGCCGGGATTCCAGCCCGCGACGCGGCCGCTGGGTTCGAGCATGAAAATGGCATAGTCGCGTACGGCATCGATCAAAAGACGATACCGGTCTGCGATTGCGATATTGCTGTCATTGCGTCCAAGCCAGGATTTGGGTCCCGCCGTTTGCATGAAGCGCTCCGGATGATTTGCCGTGTCAGCAGATATCGGACGCATCCTGGTGCACCAGGCGTGTCACGCCGATAAGCCGCATGGTAGGGCAAATTCCTTGCCGCGTTCAGAACGGTTGCAAGCACCGGGCTTCCTGACCATTCGCTCGTGACGAAGACTTACGCTACGACTTCACTCAACGGGCGGCGCGGCGACGCCGCATCCGGCGTGCCGTGCCCGATGCGCAGCAGAAGTTGCGGGCACGCGGATTTCGGCATGCCGAGCAACGCACTGAGCTGCGCGCGCAGATCGCCCGCCTCGATGGGCTGGTTCAGATAGGAGGCGCACAGTCCGTGCGCTGTGAGGACGAGCAGCACCCGCTCGAGCGCCTCGCCCGCGGCGAGCCAGGCCTGCGCATCGTCGACGCTCGTCGCGATGCACAGCAGCAGCGGCGATCCCGCTGCAAGCTCCCGATGCGTCGCCGCCACGCCGTCGCCCACATCGAACGTGCGGATCGCGGAGGCGACGAGCGGCGTCGCGAAGTCGAGCAGGGAACCGAGTCCGGCCGCGTAGGCCGGCATGCCGTCGCCAGTGTGGCGCGGATGTATCCATTTCGCGAGCTCGCGGCGGAACCGGGGATCAGCGAACTGTCGCTGGTCGGCAACCGCTACGAGGTCGGCGATCGCCTCGCGCGTTCCGGCTTCCGTTGCGCACGCAACTTCAACGCCCTCGGCACGCGCCGCCTCGAGCAGTTCGTGCTCGACGGCAGCTCCGACTGGCGCCGGAGAAAACGGGTGACGTGTGGTAACCCGGCGGGAAATGGCATTGAGAAGCGGAGCCAGTTCCGCGCCAACGGGCTGCCCGCGAAGCAGGCGCACATCGGCGAGGAGATCTGGATCCAGGCTCGTCGGAAAGAGCGTAATCGCATAGCCTATGCCGAGGCTCGCGAGCGCCACGCGCAGATTGAAGAGCGCGGCGCCGCAACTGATGATCAGCTCCCGATCGAACGGATCGACGACGGGCAGCGCTCGCAGACGGTCGGCGCACAGCAGGATCCTGTCGTGGCCGGGCACGAAACGCCACGGCTGGCTGTTGTGACTCGACGGGGCAAGCGTCGCGTGGCGCACGGCGTAACGCAACGCGTAGTCGTCGAGCTTGTCGACTGGGCTGGTGTCGGCCGCCGGGCCGTGGGGCTTGTCGAGCATGGTGAACTCCCGCCTCTTCAAAGGCGCGGTGCGCCGGGTGAAATCAGTGCGACATGAGAACCGGAACCGTCATCGCTTCCAGCAGCGTGCGCGTCACGCCGCCCAGAACGCATTCGTGGACGCGCGAATGCGCGTAGGCGCCTGCGACGATCAGGTCGGCATGCAGGTCGCTGGCCCGGCTCAGCAGCGCCGTGCCGGTCTGGACTGCCGGGTCGCGCACGCTATCGTGAAACGATGCCTGCACGCCGTGCAGATCGAGCCACGCGGCAGCTTCGATGGCCTCGTTTTCGGCGTGCACGTGCTGCGCGCCGCTGTGCGAGGCGACCACCTCGATCGAGACGCACTCGGCGCGCTGCAATAACGCAAGCGCGTCGGAGACGGCCCGGGCGGCTTCGCGGCTGCCGTCCCAGGCGACCAGGATGTTCTGCGCGAATTGAGTGATGGCGCCGGCATGCGGGACGATGACAGCCGGCCGTCCGGCTGTCATCAGCAGATCCGCCACGAAGCCGCCAGCGCTCTGCGCGACCCAATCCGCGGCTTCGGGCTGCCCGAGCACGAGCAGGTCGGCATGGCGCGCGTGCAGCGTCGCGATCGCGGCGTCGCAAGGCTGAGGCGCACGCCATTCGACAATGCGGCCCGCACGCTCCGCTGCGAGGAGAAATTGCTCGTGCGTGCGCGCGAGGCGCGCCTCGGGAGTTTGCGTGCCCCCGGACGCCGCTCGATGCGCAAGCGGCAGGTACAGTCCGGTCAGATACGCATCGAAGCGTTCCGCCAGGTCGAGCGAGAGCGCGAGGCGCGCCGCGCATCGCTCCGAATCGTCGAGGTGGACGAGCAGGCTCTTGTAGCACATGGCGATTTTCCTTGAACCTGAGCAAGCGCGCCGGCGACCCTGGCGCGCGATTAGTCGAATGCGCGCTCAATGGGACATCAGCACGGGGACCGGCATCGACCCGAGAACGGTCTGCGTGACGCCGCCGAGCATGAGTTCCTTCCAGCGCGCGTGCCCGTATGCCCCCATCACGAGCAGGTCGCCGCGCAGTTTATCCACGCGTGAAAGCAGGGCTTCGGCAACCGATATCGTGGGGGGCATGTGCAACTGGGTAATTTCCACGTCGATCCCGTGGCGCGCCAGGACGAGGGCAATGTCGGCCCCCGGTATCCGGCCTTCCCGCTCGGCGTTGAGCGTGACGATCGTGGTATGCGTGGCGAGCCGCATGAAGGGCAGGGCGTCGTACAGTGCACGCGTGGCGGATTGACCTGCGTCCCACGCGACGATGATCCGTTCGCCCACAGTGGCAAACATCCCGACATAGGGCACCCACAGGACGGGCCTTCCCGCTGCCAGCGTCACCTGAACCTGGAGGCGGTTACCGAGCGAAGCGTCCGGATCGTCTGGATCGCTTTGACCCACCACGATGAGATCCGAGAACGGCGAGAGAGCGAGCAACGCCTGCTGGGCGTGAGCCGTGGCGGTACGCCAGGTGCCTTTGAGGTTCGCCTGCGATAGTCCCTTGAAGAATTGATGCTCCAGCGCGCGGCGCTTGTCTTCCCGCTTGTCTTCCCGTATACGCACGCGATACCCCGCGTCGAGCGTTAGCGACCATGTGCTTTCGTGGTCGGTCGTGACCGGCGCGAATAGCGCATTGACATGGGCGCCGTGCTGCTGGGCGACAAGCAACGCGAGATCGAGGCAGGCACTGGCGCGTTCGCTGCCGTCCAGATGAACGAGGATGCTGCGGTACTCCATGATCGGCGCTCCACGATTGAGAAAACCGCGAACAAGGGTGGCGTGCGATCAGTCTAGGTGCGGGCGCGTGGTCACCATTGATTTGAATCAATCCCTCGCGGAAACCGGGAGTTTCCGGCGAGCAGGCCTCCGTTTGATGCATATCAATCGCTGGCGAGGGCGCTTTTTTATAGTGGAGCGATATTTCGATCGCGCCGATCCGCGGCCGATCACCCATCTGCGAGGAGAAACATGATGCGCAAGGACCGGATTGCCTTTGTGAGCGGCGGAATGGGAGGGCTTGGCGCCGCCATCAGCCGGAGACTGTACGACGCGGGCATGACCGTGGTCGTTTCCCATTCGGAGCAGAACGATCACGTGGCGACATGGCTGCACGCCGAACGCGAAGCGGGCCGCACGTTTCATGCGTTCGGGCTCGACGTGGCCAGCTACGACTCATGCGAGGAGTGCGCACGAAAGGTGATCGCGGAGTTCGGCGGCGTCGATGTCCTCGTCAACAACGCCGGCATCACGCGCGATGCGAGCTTCATGAAGCTCTCGAAGCCCGAGTGGGATGCGGTGATGCACACGGATCTCGACAGCATGTTCAACCTCACGAAGCCTTTCTTGCCCGGCATGTCCGAGCGGCAGTTCGGCCGCATCGTGAACATTGGTTCCGTGAACGGTTCGCGCGGGGCTTATGGGCAGACGAACTACGCGGCGGCAAAGGCCGGCATTCATGGATTTACGATGTCCCTCGCGCTCGAAGTCGCGAAACGCGGCGTGACCGTGAACACGGTGTCGCCGGGCTACCTCGCCACGGCAATGGTGGAAGCCGTGCCGCAGGACATCATGGATACGCGCATCCTGCCGCAGATTCCCGTCGGGCGGCTAGGTCGGCCGGAGGAGGTGGCCTCGCTGGTTGCCTACCTCTGCTCAGACGATGGCGCGTTCGTGACAGGGGCCAATTTCGCCGTCAACGGCGGCATGCACATGGAGTAGGACGCGCGCCATCTGCGCTCCCTGAATGAGCGGGTGCTGAAATTGGCGTCAGTATTTTTCTTTGCGTGCAGGCAAATGCCTGGGAAAGGAGGCGAAGTTGCTCGAAATCGTGACGCTTACGCTGAACCCTGCCGTCGACGTCTCGACGGCAGTGGAGCGGGTCGTCGATACGCACAAGCTGCGTTGCGACGCCGCGCGCCGCTATCCTGGCGGAGGCGGGCTCAATGTGGCTCGCGTGATCCAGCGGCTGGACGGCCGTGAGGCGAACTGCCTGGCGCTCTACCTGGCGGGGGGCGCGCCGGGGACTCTGCTCGAACAGATGCTCACAGCGGAGCGCGTGCCGGGCCGGCGGCTGCGCATTGCAGGCGAGACGCGCGAAAACTTCTCGGTGACGGAACGCGCGACCGGCCGCGAGTTCCGTTTCGTTCTACCCGGCCCGCAATTGAGCGCCGATGAGTGGTCGGCGACGCTAGCCGTTCTCGACGCACTCATGCCCGCGCCGCGCTATCTCGTGCTGAGCGGCAGCCTGCCGCCCGGATTGCCCTCGAAGGCCTACGCAGACCTGACCCGATGGGCGAACCTGCGCGGCACCCGCGTAGTGCTCGACACCTCGGGCCCGCCGCTCGCGCTCGCACTCGACGCGGGCGTCTATCTCGTGAAGCCCAGCCTTGGCGAACTGGCGGCCATGGCGGAACAACCGCTCACCGATGAAGCGGCGTGGCTGACGGCGGCCCGGCGGCTCGTCGATGACCGTCGCGCGCAGATCGTCGCGTTGACGCTGGGCGAACGCGGCGCGCTGCTCGTCACGTCAGAGGAGACGATTCGCGTGCCGGCGCTGTCCGTGCCCATTTCGAGCGCGACCGGCGCCGGTGACAGCTTCCTGGCGGGACTGCTCGTCGCGCTGCGCCGCGGCCAAACGCTGCGGGACGCCGCACGCCTCGCGCAGGCTGCCGCTTCAGCGACCTTGCTGTCGCGGGGCACGGCGCTGTGCGACGCGGATGAGGTGACGCGGCTCTACACCGGCACGCAGGAGGTGGTGTGACGCCGCAACGGCCTTCGCCCAGGTCGCGGACTGAGAGCGGCGAGGGTGGGCGGGGAACGCATTGACGATGGCGAGCGCGACGCCTGTGTTCATTGACCCAAGTCAAGCGCATGCCGCCCGCCGATTCGAAGATGGATGGAGAGACACAACCCCGATCCGCTGGGCCAAGGCCCGGGAGGAGAGCGATATGTACGAAAAAATCCTGGTGGCGTACGACGGCAGCGAAACGTCGAAACTGGCGCTCGCCGAAGCGTTGAAGCTCGCGGGCCTGACTGGCGCGCAGCTGCGCATCGTGCACGCGCTCGACATCGTGGCGCCCATGGGCATGGGGACGACTTACGTTCCGGCCGATTTGATCGAATCGTACCGGGAGGACGCCATGAAGCGGCTCGATGATGCCCGTGCGGAAGCGAAGGCGGCTGGCGTGCGCTGCGAGACGGAACTGATCGATGTGCAGGGCATCAACGACAGCGTTGCGCAATGCCTGCAGCGGTGTGCGTCGAGCAACGGCGCGCAACTGGTCGTGCTCGGCACGCATGGCAGGCGCGGTGTCAAACGCGCACTGCTCGGCAGTGTCGCGGAGCGGTTCGTGCGCTCGGCGCAATGCCCGGCTCTGCTCGTTCGCGGCGCAGAGGAATGAGGGGCGGCGATTAACCCGTCGTGGAGCGAACTGCGCATGGAGAACAAGTTCGATTCTGGCAGCGTCGTGCTGTTCATCGGCGTCCTGGTCCTGCTCGCGGCCCACGTGTTCTGGCTCGCGCCAGCGGTGCCGGCGATCGCCTATAGCGATTTTCAGCGCCTGCTCGCCGCGCACGAGATCGATAGCCTCGTGATCACACCCACGCGCATTAATGGCGAGCTGCGCTCGGCGCAAGCGAAGGCGACGCTTCCGGCCTCCGACGCCGCTGCCTTCGCCGCCGACAAGCCGCCTTATCCGTTCACGACGATACGTGTTGCCGACGAGTCGCTGCCGGCGCGGCTCGCCGCCGCCGGCGTCCGTTACCGGGGGGCGCTCGACAGCAACTGGGATGGCCTGCTGCTCGCCTGGATCGTACCGCTGGTGTTCTTCGTGATCGTGTGGCAATTCCTGATACGGCGTGGCGCAGGCATGCGCGACTTCATGAGCGTTGGCAGAAGCCGCGCGCACATTTACCTTCAGCAGGCGACAGGCACGACGTTCAACGACATTGCGGGCATCGACGAAGCCAAGAAGGAGCTTCAGCAAATCGTCTCGTTTCTTTGCCATCCTGAGCGATATCGGCGGCTCGGGGGAAAGATTCCTAAAGGCATCCTGATCGTCGGGGCGCCGGGAACCGGCAAGACCCTGCTCGCGAAGGCCCTCGCGGGCGAGGCCGGCGTGCCGTTCTTTTCGATCAGCGGCTCTTCTTTCGTCGAAATGTTCGTGGGTGTGGGCGCGGCGCGCGTGCGCGATCTCTTCGAGCAGGCGCAGAAGCAGGCGCCGTGCATCGTGTTCATCGACGAACTCGACGCGCTCGGCAAGGTGCGCGGCGCTAACCCCGTCTCGGGCAACGACGAGCGCGAGCAGACCCTCAACCAGCTGCTCGTCGAGATGGACGGCTTCCAGCCCAACGCCGGCGTGATCCTGCTCGCCGCGACCAACCGGCCTGAGACGCTCGATCCGGCGTTGCTGCGCCCGGGTCGGTTCGACCGCCATATCGCGATCGATCGCCCCGACCTGAACGGGCGCCGACAGATCCTTGCGGTGCACGCGCGCGGGGTGCCGCTCGCGCCCGACGTGGACCTCGACGAGCTGGCCGCGCGCACGCCCGGCTGCGTAGGCGCCGATCTCGCGAACATCGTGAACGAAGCGGCGCTTCATGCAGCCGAAGCAGACCGCGCGAACGTGAGCATGGCGGACTTCGACGAAGCCATCGACCGGGCGCTGGCGGGCTCGGAGCGCAAGAGCCGGGTGATGAATGCGCAGGAGAAGGTGACCATCGCGTACCACGAGGCGGGCCATGCACTCGTTGCCCAGAGCCGCGCTCACTGTGACCCGGTGAAGAAAGTGTCGATGATTCCGCGCGGGGTGGCGGCGCTAGGTTACACGCAGCAGGTGCCCACCGAGGACCGTTATGTGCTCAGGCGCAGCGAACTGCTCGACCGGCTGGACGTGCTGATCGGCGGCAGGGTGTCGGAGGAACTGGTGTTCAGCGACGTCTCCACTGGCGCGGAAAACGACCTTGAAAGGGCCACCACGATGGCATGGCACATGGTGGCCCGCTACGGCATGAGTGAGCGCCTCGGGCTTGCAAATTGCGCCGACGATGGCGCCATCACGCCGACACTGGCGGGCGCCGAAGGGCCGCACCCGGCTGCGCGTACGGCCCAGCTTGTCGACGACGAAGTGCGTCGGCTGCTGAAGGAAGCACATGGACGCGTGACGCGCACACTAGCCGAGCGGCGCGCGGCGCTGGACCGGATCGCCCAACGGCTGCTCGAACGGGAAGTGATCGAGCACGACGAACTGCTCACGCTGATCGCGGGTGCACAACCGGAAGACGAAAGGGCGCGCGATCGAGAGGCTACGCAGCCCGCTACGACTGCGCTAACGCAGCTTCCGGCGGGCGGCACACTGGCCACGACGGCGCTCGCTGCGGACCCATCACAGCAAGCGCGTCCGCATCAGTGTTCGTCCTCCAGATAGTCATGCGCGGCCGCACGCGCGCGGTCCAACACGCGCAACGTCTCGAGCGCGCGCTTTTCGATACGGCGCACCTGCTCACGGGAGATGCCCGTGCTTCGCGCGATCTCCTCATACGTTTTCGGTTCACCGTCGCCGATGCCAAAGCGTAGCCGCACGATGTTTGCCTCCGCGGGAGACATGCCGTCGACCAGTGTTT
>DATBXG010000278.1:0-12309 GCA_036514415.1 Paraburkholderia sp. | reverse complement strand
GTCAAAATAGGACGTCTACAAGTCTCGGTGTGATGGGTCTGAGACCTAGGGATGTTTTGTCGCCGGCCAGCAGAGCCCCGGGACATGATGGCGGCTAGTTGTGCGGATGCGTGATGTCAAATTGACCAAAACACCAACAAGTTCTGGCATCTGGTGGGCAAGGTGATCGGCGAGGATCTCGTTGCGATGGAGTACGATGCGCGCCTGCAAACGCTGCGTGCGCGACGGGTGGGCCTGTGGGACGTCGTGGCGCAAGCGCGCCGCGAGGGCAGTCTTGACGGCGATATCCGCGAGCACGAGGGCAACGATCTCGTCGCGCTGATCGAGCGTCTGCCCGCGCTCGAAGCGATCGCGTTCAATGGCGGCACCGCGGCGCGCATTGGCGAGCGCATTCTTGGCGCGCATGCGCCGCCCCTGACGATCCTGCGCTTACCGTCCAGCAGTCCTGCCTATGCATCGATGAACTTCGCGGCGAAGCTCGTGCAATGGCGCGCACTGGACGCATTCGTCGGCGATAGCCACTGACTCGCGCAGTGCGCGCGAGGCTCGAAGTGCCTACCAATTCGGGCTTAATGCACCACGAATGCTATGCTCTCGGTCGCCCGAGCAGATGCACCTGCATCTGCGCCCCCACAGCAAGCGATTTTTACATGACGACTCTCATCAAGCGCGCCTCCGCCGAGGCCCGTGCATTCAAGAAAACCAGCGACGCGATTGAGTCGAACGAGACCGCGAAGGTCACGAAGCGCCCGCGCCGCGCAGCCGCTGCGGCCGACGACCTCGACAACGCCCCGGTCATCGAAGCGCCGCGCAAGCCGCGTTTCGCACCGGTCACGTTCTCGGAAGAGAGCGGCGTGCGCTATCTGCACTTCGGCACCGAGTGGGTGCAGGGCGCGATGCGTCTTGCGAAGCCGCAGCACATCGAACTCGAATACGCGCAGCAGATGATGGCCTGGCTGCTCTTCCTCGCCACGCCCGAGCGCATCGTGCAACTGGGTCTCGGCGCCGCGGCGCTCACCAAGTTCGCGCATCGCTATCTGCGTCCCGCGAAGGTCGAGGCGATCGAGCTGAATCCGGCGGTCGTGGTGGCCGCGCGCACGATGTTCGAGCTGCCGTACGATGACGCGCGCCTCACCGTGCGCGAACTCGACGCATGGGACTTCGTGCAGGACCGCGCCAATCACGGCACGATCGGCGCGCTGCAGATCGACGTGTACGACGCGACCGCGCGCGGCCCCGTGCTCGACAGCGTGGCGTTCTATCGCGCAGTGCGCGCGTGCCTGACCGAGGCGGGCGTCGTGACGGTCAACCTGTTCGGCGACCATCCGAGCTTCGTGCGCAACATGAAGCGCCTGAACGAAGCCTTCGACGGCCGCGTGATCGCGCTGCCCGAAGTGCACGAGGGCAATCGCATCGCGCTGGCGTTCTCGGGCCCGGCGCTCGAAGTGACGTATGAGGCGCTCGAAAAGCGCGCTCGCCTGCTCGAAAGCAAGCTCGGCCTGCCGGCGCACCAGTGGGTGAAGGCGCTGCGCGAATCGAGCGGCCAGAACGGCGCGACGTTCTCGATCTGATGCTCGCGCGAACGGCGCTCACGCCGTTGCGGCAGAAGGAACCGGCCACATGGCCGGTTTTTTTTCGCCCGCGGGGAGCCAGGACGGCGCATTGCCGGCCGCTTTTCGCGACCTGGCGCAAGCCGTTGGCTCTTGACAACGCCCTCGAAATTGGGGTCCGCCCTGCTTGACCGTGCGGCGCGGCATCGATACTCTTTTCAGCGCTTTCGGGGACCTTGTGGACTATCCGTGCGCGAGGCCAACGGCCGCCTTACGCCGGGCGGCGGACCGCAGACAAAGCAAGGCCGCATAACTACATAAGCAACGAGGAGACGTCATGGCTCACGACGCCGACGCCGGAAAATCGAGCAAGCATTGGCTATGGCTTTTGCTGCTGCCCTGGATCGCGATGATCTGGGTGCCGTCATACAACAGGATCGAGCCCACTCTGTGGGATTTCCCGTTTTTCTACTGGTATCAGCTTCTTTGGGTGTTGATCAGCGCCGTCATTACCGCGCTCGTCTACTTCAAGACGAAGACCCGCAGCAAGGGTGACGCAGGGGGCGCGCAATGAATATCACGGCAACGGCTGTCTTTGTCCTGTTCTTCCTCGGCGTCACGGTGCTCGGCTTCTTTGCCGCACGCTGGCGCAAGGGCGATCTCGCGCATCTCGAAGAGTGGGGCCTGGGCGGCCGCCGCTTCGGCACGATCGTCACCTGGTTCCTGCTCGGCGGCGACCTCTACACCGCGTACACCTTCATCGCCGTGCCCGCGCTGGTGTTCGGTGCGGGCGCAACGGGTTTCTTCGCGCTGCCTTATACGATCCTGATCTATCCGTTCGCGTTCGTCGTGTTCCCGAAGCTCTGGGCCATCGCGAAGCGCCATAGCTACGTCACCTCGGCCGACTTCGTGAGCGCGCGCTACGGCAGCCGCATGCTCGCGCTCGTCATTGCCGTGACGGGCATCGTCGCGACCATGCCGTACATCGCGCTGCAACTGGTGGGTATCGAAGTGGTGATCGGCGCGCTCGGCTTCGACACGACGGGCTTCGTCGGCGACCTGCCGCTCATCATCGCGTTCGCGATTCTGGCCGCGTACACGTACACGTCGGGCCTGCGCGCGCCGGCTATGATCGCGGTCGTGAAGGACATTCTCATCTACGTCACGATCATCGTCGCGATCATCGTGATTCCCGCGCAGATGGGCGGCTTTGGCCATATCTTCGGCGCGGTGCCGCCGGCCAAGCTGCTGCTCAAGTCGCCAGATGCCACGAGTCTGAACGGCTATAGCGCCTACGCGACGCTTGCGGTGGGTTCGGCGCTCGCGCTATTCCTGTACCCGCACTCGGTCACGGCGATTCTCTCGTCGGCGTCGGGCAACTCCATCCGCCGCAACATGGCGATGCTGCCCGCGTACTCGCTCGTGCTCGGCCTGCTCGCGCTGCTCGGCTACATGGCGCTCGCCGCGGGCGTGAAGGACATGCCGGAATTCGCGCCGTACTTCAAGGCCTTCGGCCCGAACTTCGCGGTGCCGGCCCTGTTCCTGCACTTCTTCCCGTCGTGGTTCGTGGGCGTGGCGTTTGCCGCCATCGGCATCGGTGCGCTGGTGCCGGCTGCAATCATGTCGATTGCCGCGGCCAACCTCTACACGCGCAACATCCACAAGGAGTTCATCAACCGCAACATGTCGCACGAGCAGGAGACCAACATCGCCAAGCTGGTCTCGCTGATCGTGAAGGTCGGCGCGGTGGCGTTCATCCTGGGCCTGCCGCTCACCTACGCGATCCAGCTGCAGCTGCTCGGCGGCATCTGGATCATCCAGACGCTGCCCGCCATCGTGCTCGGCCTCTACACGCGCGTGCTCGACTATCGCGGCCTGCTGGTGGGCTGGGCGGCCGGCATCGCCACGGGCACGTGGATGGCCATTTCGCTCAAGCTCGCAAGCTCGATCTTCACGATCCACCTGTTCGGCATGGCGGTTCCGGGCTACGCCGCGGTGTGGTCACTGATCGTGAACCTCGTGGTTTCGGTCGTCGTGTCCGTGCTCGTGCACCTGTTCGGCATGCAGAAGGGCGAGGACCGCACGCGTCCGGAAGATTACCTCGACGTCGTCGAGGGCTGACCCGCCCGGGGCTGACCCGCCCGGGGCTGACCCGCCCGGGGGCCAACGGAGCCTGGCGCATGCCGCCGGGTCCCGCATGACCGGGAATGCCCGCAACGAACAGTTGCGGGCATTTGTTTTTCTGGTGCACGATGGCGGCTGCTCCGGCTCACGTCCAGCCCGCACCATGGCCTCGTCCGAAACCGAATCCGGCTCCGAATCGCCCTCCGGGCGCACTGGCGTTCCCGCGCCTCAACACCCGCTTCGCCCGCGTCCGCCGCGCCACCGTTCGCGCCTTGCGCGCATGTGGCGCGCGCTGGCCTCGCCGTACTACCGCTACCGCAACGCGAAGGTCATTCACAGCGTGCGCGTGGGCCTCGCGATGCTCGCCTCGATTCTCGCGACCTCGGGCATCGATATTCCGCACGGCATCTGGGCGTCGGTCACGCTGCTCGTTGTCATCGGCGGGTTGCAGCATCAAGGCAACATCCGCAAGAAGGCTGCCGAGCGGGCGCTCGGCACGCTGCTGGGCGCCGTGATCGGCCTCGCGCTCATCGTCTTGCAGGCCGTCACCGGTTCGGTGACGCTCACCTATGTGCTGATGTCGCTCGTTGCCGCCGTGTGCGGCTACTACGCGATCGGCAAGCCCGGCTATGTCGCGCTGCTTGCCGCCATCACCATGTGCATCGTCGCGGGCCACGGCGACAATCTCATCGACACGGGCCTCTGGCGCACGCTCAACGTGATGATCGGCATCGTTATCGCGCTCGTGTTCTCGTTTGCGTTGCCGCTGCACGCCACGTACTCGTGGCGCTACAGCCTCGCCGACAATCTGCGCGATTGCGCGCGCGTCTATGCGCAGGTGGCGAACGGCGAGCACGTCGACCCCGATGAACAGGTGCAGACCTTCATGCGCCTGAACGCAAGGCTCGTCCAGCTGCGCGGGCTCATGCCTTCGGTGGCCAAGGAGATCGATGTGCCGCTCGCGCGGCTGGAGCAGGTCCAGCGCCTGCATCGCGCGATCCTGAGCGCGCTGGAGATGCTCTGCACGGGAACGGGTAGCTACGAGCAGCCGCTCGTGCGCGTGGCGTTCGCGCAGCGCGGCGAGCAGGTGCGCCGCGCGTTGCTCGCCACGGCGCGCGCGCTGCGCTTTGGCGGCAGCCGCCATCCCGAGGCGGCCGCGCAGGGGCTGCGCCCGTCGGTCGAGAGCGTGGAGGGATGTGAAGCGGAGCCGGTGGTTGCGGTGGGTGAAGGCGGTGCAGAGGGTGCAGAAGTTGCAAGCGCCGCCGTGTCGCCGCAGACGCGCAGCGAGCTTGCACCGCAGATGCAGGGGCCGTACTGGCTGAGCCTGCGCGTGGAGGAGCAGGTGGAGCGCCTGCGCGCGCTCCTCCTCGAGACCGAGCCGCGCTGGAACATCGAGCGCGCTGCGTCGCACCGCATGGTGTGACGCAGCGCGCAACACTCGCCGCGATGGCCTAGGCCGGTTGCTCGAGCGGCGGCGCCGTGACCATCCACGGCACACCGAACTTGTCGGTCAACATGCCGAAGCCGGGCGACCAGAAGGTCTTCTGAAAGGGCATCGTCACATTGGCGCCTTTGGCCAGCGCGTTGAAGTAGCGCTCGGCCGTGGCGACGTCGGAGCCGGTCAGCGAGACGCTGAAGCCCGCGAACTTGTCGTTCTGCGTCATGCAGCCGCCGTCGGACATCATGAGTTGCGCGTCGCCGATCTGAAGCGTCGCGTGCATGATCTTTTCGGCGAATTCCGGCGCCATGGGACGCTCCGGATCGGGCGGCGCTTCCTTGAAGCGCATCTTGAACAGCTCTTGCGCACCGAGCGCTTCGCGGTAGAACGCGATCGCCTCGTCGCAATTGCCGGAGTAAAAGAGATAGGGCTGGATTTGCATCGTCGGTTTCCTTGCGGACTGGACGTTGGGCGGCCCCTTCGTGCGCACGTGGGTTGGGCGCGGGGCCGGATCGTGCGGCGGGTTGCGCCGCTGCCCTGATTCTAGGCGCGAATCCGGCGTCACCGAGCGAAGTGTCGCCAGGGTTTGCGAGTGCGCAGACGGGAATGGACGTTGCAGAGCTGCCGCACAACGTGCACAACGAAAAGGGGCCGCACATGCGGCATGTGCGGCCCCTGGGCCATCGATGGTTCAACGCGCGCTCGATGGCGCGCAGGCGCCTTACTTCGCGCGCAACTCCTCGATCATCTTTTCGAGCTTGATCGCGTCCGCGGCGAACGCACGAATGCCTTCCGCGAGCTTTTCGGTCGCCATGGCGTCATCGTTGAGCTGGAAGCGGAACGAGGACTCGTCCACGGCCACGCGCTCGACGTGCGAGTCCTTGAACGCTTCCGGCGAGAGCTTGCGCTCGACCTTATCGGTGCTGTCCTGCAGCTTTTGCAGCAGGTCCGGGCTGATGGTGAGCAGGTCGCAGCCGGCCAGCTCGACGATCTGGCTCGTGTTGCGGAAGCTCGCGCCCATCACTTCGGTCTTGTAGCCGAACTTCTTGTAGTACGCGTAGATCTTGCGCACCGACTGCACGCCCGGATCGTTCGCGCCGCCGTCCTTCGCGTCGTCCCACTCGGCGCCCTTGGCCTTCTTGTACCAGTCGTAGATGCGACCCACGAACGGCGAAATCAGCTGCGCGCCAGCCTCGGCGCAGGCGGCGGCCTGCGCGAGCGAAAACAGCAGCGTCATGTTGCAGCGGATGCCGTCCTTCTGCAGCACTTCGGCGGCGCGGATGCCTTCCCAGGTGGACGCGAGCTTGATCAGCACGCGCTCGCGCGGGATGCCGACCTGTTTGTACAGGTCGATGATGTGATGCGCCTTGTCGATCGACTTCTTCGTGTCGAACGACAGGCGCGCGTCCACTTCGGTCGAGACGCGGCCCGGAATGATCTTGAGGATTTCGGTGCCGAACGCGATCAGCAGATGGTCGATGATCGACTCGAGCGATTCGCTCGCATGATCGCGCACGGTTTTTTCGAGCAGCGGGCGGTACTCGGCCTTCTGGACCGCCTTGAGGATGAGCGACGGGTTGGTGGTCGCGTCCTGCGGCTTGTACTGCACGAATTGCTGGAAGTCGCCCGTATCGGCGACGACGGTGGTGTACTGCTTGAGCTGGTCGAGTGCGGTAGTCATGTCAGGCCTTGTGGGCGCGTGCGCGCCTGCATCGGTGAGAGTTGAACGGACGGTGCGCTTCAGGCGTGAACCTGAGACGCGCCGGGCGGAACGCAAAAAGGGCGCTGCGGCCGTCGTACGGTGCGCGCGGGCAGGGCGGGAAACCGGAGACGGCGCGCTTTGCCGCGCGGGTCGGCGCGGCGCATACCGTCATTTTATGGCGGAAACGCCGGGCGTTGCGTTTGACGCGGTCACGACGCTCGCGAGGCGCCCCGCACGCGTCGTGCCGGGCGCACCGGGAGCCTCAGGTGCGCCGCGTGCTCAGTGCGAACTGGGTAATGACGCCCGCCACGAGCCCCCAGAACGCCGCGCCGATGGAGAGCAGCGTGAGCCCCGAGGCGGTCACCATGAAGGTGATGAGCGCGGCTTCGCGCTCCCTGGGGTTCTGCATGGCGTTGGTGAGGCCGCTCATGATCGAGCCGAACAGCGCGAGCGCCGCGATGGAAACCACGAGCGCCTGCGGAAACGCCGCGAAGAGCGCCGCGATGGTCGCGCCGAAGGTGCCCGCGATCAGGTAGAAGATGCCGCACCACACGGCCGCCATGTAGCGCTTCGTGCGGTCTTCGTGCGCGTGCGGGCCGGTGCAGATCGCCGCGGTGATGGCCGCGAGATTCACGCCATGCGAGCCGAACGGCGCGAGCACGAGCGAGGCGAGACCCGTGGTGGCGATGAGCGGCGAGGAAGGCGCTGCCGTGTGGTCGTAGCCGTCGGCGCGCAGCACGGCGATGCCGGGCACGTTCTGCGAAGCCATCGCCACGACGAAGAGCGGAATGCCGATGCTCACCACCGCCGTGAGCGAGAACGCCGGCATGGTGAACACGGGCTTCGCCACCGCCACGCGGAAGTGGCTGAAGTCGAGCAGTCCGAGCACGGCGGCGGCGGCGATGCCGATCGCGAGCGTCGCCACGATCGCGTAGCGCGGCACGATGCGCTTCGCGATCAGATAGCCGAAGAACATCGTGAGCACGAGCGGCGTCTGGACCTGCGCGGCGTGGAAGATCTCGATGCCGATCTCGAACAGGATGCCCGCGAGCAGCGCCGCCGCGATGCCCGCGGGAATGCGCTTCATGAGCGTGTCGAACCAGCCGGTGAGGCCCACTGCCGTGAGCAGCACGGCGCAGACGATGTACGCGCCGATCGCCTCGGCATAGGGCACGTGCGGCAGCGAGCTGATGAGCAGCGCCGCGCCCGGCGTGGACCACGCGACCACGATGGGCGCGCGGAACCACAGCGACAACCCGATCGTGGTCAAGGCCATGCCGATGGAAAGCGCCCAGATCCACGAGGAGATCTGCGCGTCGGACAGATGCGCGGCCTGGCCGGCCTGGAACATCAGCACGAGCGAGCTGGTGTAGCCGGTCATCATCGCGACGAAGCCTGCCACGATCGTGGCGACCGAGGTGTCGGCGAAGGGCCGCAACGGTCCCGGCCGGAATCTCACGGGCAGGTCGGGGGAAGAGGGGGCGGTCATGCGGGGGGTCTCCAGATTTTGCGTAGAGATGGCGAGAGATAGCGAGTCCGGGCGGCGCGGCCTGGTGACACTCCCAGGCACGCGCCGCCTCGACAAAGCGGAAAGGGCGGGGGTGCTGGCGCCTACTTGCTCAGCACGCGCATGGCCGTTTCGAGGCCGGCGACGGTGAGCGGATACATGCGGTGCCCGAGGATCTCGCGGATGATCGACACCGACTGGCGGTACTCCCATAGTCGCTCGGGCTCGGGATTGAGCCAGGCGAAATGCGGGAACTGGTCGGCGAGGCGGCGCAGCCATACGGCGCCCGCTTCGGGGTTGTTGTACTCGACCGAGCCGCCCGGCTGGAGCACCTCATACGGACTCATGGTGGCGTCGCCCACGAAAATGAGCTTGTAGTCGGGCGTGAACTTGTGGAGCAGGTCCCACGTGGGTGTGCGCTCTGCGTGGCGGCGGCGGTTGTTCTTCCACAGGTAGTCGTACACGCAGTTGTGGAAGTAGTAGAACTCCAGATGCTTGAACTCGGCCTTGGCCGCCGAGAACAGCTCTTCGGTGCGCTTGATGTGATCGTCCATCGAGCCGCCCACGTCGAGCAGCATCAGCACCTTCACGTTGTTGTGGCGCTCGGGCACCATCTTGAGGTCGAGCCAGCCCGCATTCGCCGCGGTGCTGCGGATCGTGTCGCCGAGATCGAGTTCCTCGGCCGCGCCTTCGCGCGCAAAGCGGCGCAGGCGACGCAACGCGACCTTGATATTGCGCGTGCCGATCTCGACCTGGTCGTCGTAGTCGCGATACGCCCGCGCGTCCCACACCTTCACGGCGCTGCGCTGGCCGCCTTCGCCACCAATGCGGATGCCCTCGGGGTTGTAGCCGCCGTTGCCGAACGGCGAGGTGCCGCCCGTGCCGATCCACTTGCTGCCGCCTTCGTGGCGCTCCTTCTGCTCTTCGAAGAGTTCCTTCAGGCGCTCCATGAGCTTGTCGAGCCCGCCCATCGCTTCGATCTGCGCGCGCTGCTCGGGTGTGAAGTCGCGCTCGAGACGCTTCTTGAGCCAGTCTTCGGGAATCTCGAAGGCGAGTTCGGACTTCTTTTCGATGCCGCGAAAGTATGCGCCAAACGCCTGGTCGAAGCGGTCGAAGTACTGCTCGTCCTTCACGAGCGTCATGCGCGCGAGGTAGTAGAAGTCGTCGAGCGAGGGCGCGATCACGCGCGCCTTGAGCGCCTCGACGAGCGTGAGGTACTCCTTCACGGAAACCGGCAGCTTCGCGTCGCGCAGCGTGTAGAAGAAGTCGATCAGCATGCGGTGTCTCCGGCTTGCTCGCGCGGGGTCCTTGTCAACGGTTGTGACGGTTCATGTAGATGAGGCGCTCGAAGAGCGTCATGTCCTGCTCGTTCTTGAGCAGCGCGCCCGCGAGCGGCGGCATGGACTTCGAACCATCGGCCGCACGCAGCGCCGAGGGCGGAATCTCTTCGGCGAGCAGCAGTTTCAGCCAGTCGAGCAGCTCCGACGTGGACGGCTTCTTCTTCAGGCCCGCGACGTTGCGCAGTTCGAAGAAGCTTTCCATGGCCGCGTTGAGCAGCTCCTTGCGGATGCCGGGATAGTGCACCTCGACGATGCGCTGCATCGTGGCCGGATCGGGAAAGCTGATGTAGTGGAAGAAGCAGCGGCGCAGAAAGGCGTCGGGCAGCTCCTTCTCGTTGTTCGACGTGATGATGACGAGCGGACGCTGCTTCGCCTTGATGAGCTGGCGCGTCTCGTACACGTAGAACTCCATGCGGTCGAGCTCGCGCAAGAGGTCGTTCGGGAATTCGATGTCGGCCTTGTCGATCTCGTCGATGAGAAGCACGCTCTGTTCCTCGGACTCGAACGCCTGCCACAGCACGCCTTTCACGATGTAGTTGGCGATGTCCTTCACGCGTTCGTCACCGAGCTGCGAGTCGCGCAGGCGCGACACCGCGTCGTATTCGTAGAGCCCTTGCTGCGCCTTCGTGGTGGACTTGATGTGCCACTGCATGAGGGGCATGTCCAGCGCCGCCGCGACTTCCTCGGCCAGCATCGTCTTGCCGGTGCCGGGCTCGCCCTTGATGAGCAGCGGGCGTTTCAGCGTGATCGCGGCGTTGACCGCGAGCTTGAGGTCGTCGGTGGCGACGTACTGCGAAGAGCCTTCGAAACGCGTGGCGCGCATGGTGAATCCGCTCGCTGGGGAAAAAAACCAAGTATAAGTCACATGGGGTGTTGCGTCGGCGGGGCCTCGCGTATCGTTGGGTCCGCTCTTTGGGGCAGGGTCGCGAGGGCAACGGTGCCGGGCCACGGCCGCTTTGGCGCATGCGAGCGACTCTCGTGCTCACGCTTGTGCGCGCGCCAGGGTTCCTCCGGGTTGCCTCCGGGCAGACCGCCGCGAAACGGTGCTGGATGGCCACTGAGGGGCCACTCCGGGGCCGCTGCAGAGCCCTGCCACGCTCTCCGAGGCCCGCCAGGCGTGGCGCGGCCGGTGGACGGCCGGCGCGGCGTCGCGGTATACTCGGACCGATTTTTTTCGGCCTGCACGGCGACCCCAAAAGTAAAACAGCAGTAATGCGGCGCAGGCCGTGGCCTGCGGTTCGGGCGTTCGAATCCCCTCAAGCCAGGTTGGATGCTATGAAAAAAATTGTCGGCAAGCACGTCGTCGCGGGCGCAATAACCATGCTGGCGTGCTTCGCGGTCACGGCTCACGCGGACGTCGTGGGCAACGCGAAGGCGGGTCAGGACAAGGTGGCGATGTGTATCGGCTGTCATGGTATTCCCGACTACCGCACCGCTTATCCAGAGGTCTATCACGTGCCCATCCTGGGCGGCCAGAACGCGCAGTACATCATGAACGCGTTGCTCGGCTACAAGAAGGGCGACCGGCATTTCGAGACGATGCACGCCATCGTGTCCTCGCTCACCGAGCAGGACATTGCCGATATCGCGGCCTACTACGCGTCGCAAACGGCCGCGTCGAAAGACAATCCGAACAGATAACCGGCAGGTGGAGAACACATGAACAAGCCCTATACGGCTGTGCCCTCGATTGCCGGTGCAACCTTCAAGCTGGCTGGCGCGGCGCTTGCGCTGGCCGCCGCGCTCGCACTCCACCCCGCGCACGCCGCTGACGCCTCCAACGGCAAAGTCCTCGCCGACAGCCATAACTGCGCGGCCTGTCACGGACCGGGCCTGAACAAGCCCGTGAGCCCCGAATATCCGAAGCTCGCCGGCCAGCACGCCGACTACATCTACTGGGCGCTGCGCCAGTACCAGATGGGTACCGGCAATCCGCATCTCGGGCGCAACAATCCGATCATGCAGGCACAGGTGCAGAGCCTCTCGCAGAACGACATGAAGGATCTCGCCGCGTACATCGAGTCGCTCAAGGGCGACCTCGTCAACAAGAAATAAGCCTGGGCGCGGCGCGCTTCATGCGGGCCGCATCATGTGCATCACCCCGCGTGGGCCTCGTCTTCGGCGAGGCTGTCGCGGGGTGTTTGTTGTGGCGTCTCGCTTCAGTCGCGCGTTCAGTCGCGTGAAGCGCGCCGCTCGATGCGCATGAGATAAGCGTCGGTATCGGGTGGTGTGTTCGTGCGTTGCGCTTCCCAGATCGTTTCGCCAAGGCACTCCATGATCGCGTGCTGCGCGTCGTGCGTGGAGCCAAGGCGTGCCGCGAGCCGGTCGTGCGCCGCGCGGATGCCCGGCGGCTGATCGATCGAGAGCTGCTCGCTGATCGCGAGGTGCATCGACAGATGCAGGAACGGATTGCTCTGGCCACGCTCGGGCGAGTAGTCCTGCGCGGCGGCCGCGTCGGCATCGGCGAGTTCGGCGTGATATTCGGGGTGCTCCACGATCCAGTCGGCGGCAATCGCCTCGAGCGGCGTGAGGATTTCGCCCGCGCGCTGCTTGCGCCAGGTCTCGGTGAAAAAGCGGCGGACTTCGTCGCGGCTGGGATTGAACATCTCGAGTCAGTGGTATCGGTGAAGCGGAGTCGTGCAGCTTCG
>DATBXG010000277.1:0-9037 GCA_036514415.1 Paraburkholderia sp. | reverse complement strand
GGATGGTGTGCGTACTAGCAGTCTGTCGTCACGCAAATCACAAGCCCCGCCGGCATCGACGGGGCTTTTTGTTTTTCTGGGTGGCAGCGCTCCGTTCGTCGGCTCCAAAAACTGGAGAAAACGATGGATGACGCTTTTCAGCCCGCCTTGCAGGCCGTTGCAGACGCAACCGGTCTCTTCGACGACCCGTTGCCCGCGCAATCGATTCACTTCGCCGTGCCGCCCATGCGCACGCTCACCTGGCGCGTGACTGCGCCGGCCACGCTGCGCATTCACGTGGCCCAGGTGTGGGTGACACGCGCGCGCTCGCCCTACGATCACTGGCTGAAACCGGGCGAGACGCTCCGGCTGGAGCGCGGCGAACGCATCTGGCTCAGCACCGAGGCCGCCTTGCCGGCGCGTGTGACTCTCACGAGCGCATGGCGGCCGCCGTTCGCGGGCGTGCGGCGCGGCACGGAGCGCCTCGCCGCCTGGCTTGCGCTGCTGACGTTACGGCGCTCGCGCGACGCGTGAGGGCAGACGTCGAGCCGTGAACGTTGAAACGCGCCTCGAAACGCGCGTCAAAACGCCGGAGGCGCCGCCCGACTGGCGCATCCGGCGTCGCAAGGTCAGTTGCTGAATCAGAACTTGTGCCGCAGCCCGAAGTTCACGATCGTCTGGTTGGACGTGCCCGCGTAGCCATACGAGCCGATCGATGCCTCGGCCGGCATCGAGCCTCCCAGGCCATCGCCGGTATCGCCGCTCGCGTGCTGCCACGCCGCCGTCATGTAGAGGTCGGTGCGCTTCGACAGGCTGTAGTCGGCGCCGAGCGAGACCTGGTGATAACTCGCCGTCGTATCGCCATTGGCGTGCGTATAGCTGTAGCCGATTCCGAGCAGCAGCGCCGGGCTCAGCTGATAATTCATGAAGCCTTGGCCGGTGTTGTACTTCTGGGTGTCGTGGAACACCGAACTCCCATCCGGCGAGTAGCGCGCATTGCTGTAGCCGAGGCCGAAGGTGAAGTGGCCGAACTGGTACTGCGCCGCCGCGCGCGCGATGGTCAGCGAGTGGGCGGTGGCGTAGCCCGCGTTGATCGGGCCGTCGAACGTGCCGTCCGAGGTGCTCGTCCAGCCGTCGGTCCGGATGCCGTTCGTGGCCTGGCTGTTCGTCGCGTAGAAGTAGCCGCCTGCCAGCGCGAGCGGACCGTTCGTGTAGTTGACCGCCGCCGAGTACGACTGCTCGGCGCCCGTCGAGCCCGCCACGCCGCCAAACGAATACATCGCCGCGACCTGCAGGCCGCTCCACACGGGCGTCGTGTACTTGACGGCGTTGTTCACACGGAAGCTGTTGTCGTAGTTGTCGACGTCGCCGGCCGTCGCGAACACGGAGCCGAAGTAGTTGTCCGCCGTGATGCCCTGCACGAGGTCGATGAGCGGGTCATACTGGCGGCCCAGCGTGAGCGAGCCGTACTGTTCGGCCGTGAGGCCCACGTACGCCTGGCGCCCGAACAGCCTGCCGCCCTGCCCGAGCGAGCCCGTCGACGGGTTGAAGCCGCTTTCCAGCTGGAAGATCGCCTTGAGGCCGCCGCCAAGATCTTCGGCGCCTTTCAAACCCCAGCGCGAGCCGGAGAGATTGCCGAAGCTGCTGTTGCCGAGCACCCAGAGATTCTTGCTGCCCTCGGCGTGGTTCACGTAGGTGATGGACGTGTCGATGGTGCCGTACAGCGTGACGCTGGTCTGTGCCTGAGCCACGCCAGCAACCCCGAGCGTGGCAAGTGAAAGGGAAGCCAAGGCGAGTCTTTTCACGTCATTCTCCTGGCGCAGCAAAACAACTCTCGACCAAAGCAGACTAACTCGCCCATTGGGGGTTGTAAAAGGATTATATGAGGTGTGTCAATTTGGTAACAACGACGTCTGCAACAGGTTTGAGCGACTGACAAAGCATTATCTCCTCCAACGAAACAATGCAACGGACATCGGCCTCAACCCCCCATCACACAAGGCTTTCGGCGAGTCGGCCCGATACGGAAATGCTTCGCGTCGCGCCAATTACTCATAACTTAACGACTGCCTTTCCGCTCGATTCATTTGTTAATCGGCTTTTGCAAACTTCAATCATCATACGATTAATTCCCAGCTAAATCCGATACTTATGACGCGCAATTTCGGCAAATCCATCCGAACCCAATAACGGTTTCTTGCATCGGGGCGTCAACCGGCGGGGAGTCCTGTGCGTTTGCTGAGCTTAACCAGTCCTTTCCGAACGTTTACGATTTGTCTCGATTTCCCGGTTCGCGGCGCGAGATGCGCCAGAGCCGGTCTCGAAAGAACGCAACGAATAAACAACGCGATGTCACCGCCGGGGAAGCTGTAGCAAGTCGATACGGCGACAACGCAGAGAGTCACCAGGCCGATCCATGTCTCAATCGCATTCTTCGCGCGCGGCGCGCGCCTTCGAGGCGCTGTGCCGCCGCGCCGGTGCCCTGCGCCTGCAGCGCTTTGTCGCGCCGGTGTTCGCGCTCGGTATCTGCGCGCTGTTGCTGATCGTGTTCCAGCATCTCTCGCGCACGGTCGACTACCACTCGGTGATCCGCCAGCTCTGGACTCTCACGCCCGCGCAATGGGTCGGCGCACTCGCCGCCACGGTCGTGAGCTTCGTCGCGCTGGTCGGTCGCGACGCGGTGGGCCTGCGCTACCTCGGCGCGCGCGTTTCGCGCGGCGCGCTCTGGGCGGGCGCGATCGCCGGCTCGGCGCTTGGCAACGTCACCGGCTTCGGCGCGCTCACGGGCGGCGCCGTGCGCTGCCGCGTGTATGGCGGCGCGGGCGTCACCGCCGCGCAGGTTGGCCGCATGACGGTGTTCACGAGCGTCACGCTCGCCCTCGCACTCGTGTTCATGACCGCGCTCGGCATGGTCGGCGCCGCCGGCACGCTCTCCGGCCTGTTGCCTCTCTCGCCCGACGAACTGCGGCTGATCGGCGGCGTGCTGCTCGGCTGCGGCGCGGTGCTGGTGATCCTCTGCCCGGCCACCGCGCGCGAGATCGAGCCGTTCGGCCGCGCCTGGCTGCGCTTTGCGGTCCCCGCGCGGCGCGACCTCGTCGCGCAGCTGCTGCTTGCCGCGCTCGACGTGGTCGGCGCCGGGCTCGCGCTCTGGTCGGTGATGCCGCATGGGCACATCGGCTTCGCCGATTTCCTCACCGTCTATTGCGCCGCCATGCTGCTCGGCCTGATCGGCCATACGCCCGGCGGCATCGGCGTGTTCGAGGCCGCGATGGTCTACGCGCTCGGCCCGAGCGTGCCGACCTCCAAGGTGCTGGCCGCGCTGCTCGCGTACCGCGCGATCTACTTCGGCGCGCCGCTCGCGCTCGCAGCGGCTGTGCTCGCCGTATTCGAGGGCCGCGCGCTCAAGACGCCGCTCAGCGCCCGCTTCGCGAAGCGCGGCGCGGACGGCGTTTCGCAGCTCGCGCCGCTCTTTCTCGCCATCGTCACGTTCGTGACCGGCAGCATGCTCGTGATCTCGGGCGCCACGCCCGCGTTCTCCAAGCGCATCGCGCTGCTGCAAACTTTCTTGCCGCTCTGGGTGCTCGAAAGCTCGCAGCTGATGGGCAGTCTCTTCGGCGTGCTGCTCCTCTTCGTCGCCCGCGGCCTGCTGCGGCGTCTGGACGCCGCGTGGTGGCTCGCGCTCGTGATCGCCGTGACCAACCTCGCGCTTTCGCTCGCCAAGGGCCTCGCCTTCGTCGAAGCGGGCGTGCTGTGCGTGCTGATCGTCTTGCTTCTCGCCACGCGCAAGCGCTTCAACCGCCACTCGTCGCTGTTCGCGGAGCCCTTCACGCCGGCGTGGCTCGCCTCGGTGGGCTGCGTGATCGCGCTCGCCGTGTGGGTGCTGTTGTTCGCGTTCCGCGACGTGGAGTACTCGCAGCATCTCTGGTGGCAATTCGCCTTTCACAGCCGCGCCCCGCGCGCGCTGCGCGCGACGCTCGGCGCGGGCGGGTTCGCCGCCGCGCTCGCGCTGTGGCAACTGCTGCGCCCCGCCGCGGGCCGCTTCGTGATGCCCCCGAGCGAAGACCTCGAAGCGGCCGCTCGCATCGTGCGTGCGCAGGAGCGCAGCGACGCGGGCCTCGCGCTGATGGGCGACAAGAGCTTCCTCTTCTCTGCCACGCGCCAGGCCTTCCTCATGTACGCGAAGCACGGCCGCACGTGGGCCGCGCTGCACGACCCGGTTGGCCCGCGCGAAGAGTGGCCGGCGCTGATCCGCGAATTCGTCACGCTCGCGCACGCGCACGGCGGGCGCGCGGCGTTCTACCAAGTGCGCGCCGACGCGCTGCCGCTCTATCTCGACGCCGGCCTCACGCTGATGAAGCTCGGCGAAGAAGCGCGCGTGATGCTGCAGGAATTCGACCTCAAGGGCCCGCAGCGCGCGCATCTGCGCTACGCGCTCAAGCGCGGCGAACGCGACGGCTTTTCGATCGAGCATATCGAGCCGGCGCAAATGGGCGCGAACCTGCCGGTGCTGCGCGCGATCTCCGACGCCTGGCTCGAAGATCGCGAAGCGCGCGAAAAGAGCTTCTCGGTGGCTGCGTTCGACGACGACTATCTCGCCGCCCATTCGGTGCTGCTCGTCCGCCAGAACGGCGAGCCGCTCGCCTTCGTCACCTTCATGACGACCGACCTCAACACCGACGCGACCGTGGGCGTCATGCGCCATCTGCCGGGCGCTTCGCCCTACGCGATGGAGTATCTGTTCACGCAGCTCGCGCTGCACCTGAAGGCCGCCGGCTACCAGTCGCTCTCGCTCGGCATGGCGCCGCTCTCGGGCATGGGTCCGTCGCCGCTCGCTTCGTCGTGGCACCGGCTCGCGGGCTTCATCTGGCGCTTCGGCGGCCGCTTCTATAACTTCCGGGGGCTGCGCGGCTTCAAGAACAAGTTCGCGCCGCGCTGGGAACCGCGCTATCTGGCCGCCTCGGGCTCGATCAGCGTGTTCATCACCCTCGCCGATCTATCGCTGCTGGCAGGAGGCTGGCGCTCATGACATTCCGTATTCCCAGGCTGCCGCGCATTGCAGGCACGGCAGCGGGCGCCGCTGTGCTCGCGTTTTGCGCGGCACATGCCAGTGCGACTTCAACGCCGACTTCAACGCCAGCTTCGGCGCCTGCTTCCGCGGCGACGATGCACGTCCCGGGCGGCCGCTACGGCGACGTCGCCGTGACGAAGCCCAACGGCACGATGCGCGGTTTCACGGTGCTGTTCTCGGCAGACAAGCAGTGGAGCGCAGCCGACCAGACGCGCGCCGACGCGCTCGCGCAGCACGGCGCGCTCGTCGTGGGCGTGGATACGGAGCGCTACGCGCAGAACCTCGCCGCCGTGAAGAACGAGACCTGCCACAAGCTCTACAGCGACGCCGAAGCGCTGAGCCATCAGCTCGAACGGCAACTGGGGTCGAGTGAGTACTACGCGCCGATCGCCATCGGCAGCGGCGAAGGCGCGCTCATTGCGCAGCGCATGCTTGCGCAGGCGCCCGCGAACACGATGGCGGGCGCCGTGTCGCTCGACCCGGCCGCGACGCTCGACTCGCGCTTCACGCCCTGCCCCGCCGATCCCAGGCTCTCACGTGGCAACGGGCTGCCCGGCTTCTTCGAACAGGGCGTGACGACGAAAGATGCGCACGCAACGAATGGTGCTGTCGCAAACGGCACCACGCCGCATACGTTCGCCGCGACTGTCGCCGATGCCGACAAGATCGTTGCACTCACATCGAGTCATCTGCGCGTCGTGACGGAAAGCGAAGAGGACGTGTCGGACCTGCCGCTCGTCGAATTGCCCGCGGCGCACCCCACCGACATGCTCGCGGTGGTGATCTCGGGCGACGGCGGCTGGCGCGATCTCGACAAGACGATTGCGGAAGCGCTGCAAAAGCAGGGCGTTTCGGTGATCGGCTGGGACGCGCTGCGATACTTCTGGAGCGAAAAGACGCCTGCGCAAACGAGCCACGATCTCGCACGCGTGCTGAAGACCTACGGCTCGCGCTGGCACGCGCAGCACATCGCGCTCGTGGGCTACTCGTTTGGCGCGGACGTGATGCCGTTCGCCTACAACCGTCTGCCCGATGCGCTGCGCGCGAAGGTGTCGTACATGTCGCTGCTCGGCTTCGCGCCGGACGCGGACTTCCAGATTCGCGTGACGGGCTGGCTCGGCATGCCGGCAAGCGACAAGGCGCTGCAGGTGCGCCCGGAACTCGCGAAGGTGCCGCCTTCGATCGTGCAATGCGTGTATGGCACGGGTGAGAAAGACACGCTGTGCCCGGCGCTCGTGGACACCGGCATCGACGTCGTCAAGACGGGCGGCGACCATCACTTCGACGGCGACTACAACGCGCTGGCCGGGAAGATCATCGCGGGGTGGAAGAAGGAAATTGCGGCACGGGGGTGAGGGAGCGCACCACAAAAAAACGCCGGCGTGAGCCGGCGTAAAGAGAGACTACTCTAAACCTTTGCTTACGCAACCACAGGCGTTGCCTTCGCATCCTCTTCCTGCTCCGCCGACGAGCGGATCAGGAATTCGAATGCGCCGAGCGATGCCTTCGCGCCTTCGCCCACGGCGATCACGATCTGCTTGAAAGGCACGGTCGTCACGTCGCCCGCGGCGAACACGCCCGGCACCGACGTCTGGCCCTTCGCGTCCACTTCGATCTCGCCGTGCTTCGAGAGCGCCACCGTGCCCTTGAGGAACTCGGTGTTCGGCACGAGGCCGATCTGCACGAACACGCCTTCGAGTTCGACGTGACGCTTCTCGCCCGTCGCGCGCTCGAGATACGCAAGGCCGGTGACCTTCTGGCTGTCGCCGGAAATTTCCGTGGTTTGCGCGTTCACGTGCACCGTGACGTTCGGCAGGCTGCGCAGCTTGCGTTGCAGCACTTCGTCCGCACGCAGTTGCGCGCCGAATTCGAGCAGCGTGACATGGCTCACGATGCCGGCCAGGTCGATCGCCGCTTCCACGCCGGAGTTGCCGCCGCCGATCACCGCCACGCGCTTGCCCTTGAAGAGCGGCCCGTCGCAGTGCGGGCAGTACGCCACGCCCCTGTTCTTGTACTCCTGCTCGCCCGGCACGCCCACGTTGCGCCAGCGCGCGCCCGTTGCAAGCACCACGCTCTTCGCGCGCAGCGTCGCGCCGCTTTGCGTGCGCACTTCGAAGCCGTTGCCCGCGGGCACGAGCGCTTCGGCGCGCTGCAGGTTCATGATGTCGACGTCATAGGCGCGCACGTGCTGCTCCAGCGCCATCGCGAACTTGGGCCCTTCCGTTTCCGTAACCGAGACGAAGTTCTCGATGGCCATCGTGTCGAGCACCTGGCCGCCGAAACGCTCGGCGAGCACGCCGGTGCGAATGCCCTTGCGCGCCGCGTAGATCGCAGCCGCCGCGCCTGCGGGGCCGCCGCCGACGATGAGCATGTCGAACACGTCCTTCTGGTTCAGCTTCTCGGCGGCACGCGCCGATGCGCCGGTGTCGAGCTTCGCGAGAATCTCCTCGACACCCATGCGGCCCTGGCCGAACACTTCGCCGTTCAGGTAGATGGTCGGCACGGCCATGATCTGGCGCTTCTCGACTTCGTCCTGATACAGCGCGCCGTCGATGGTGACGATCTGCACGTTCGGGTTGAGCGTGGCCATCGCGTTGATCGACTGCACGACTTCCGGGCAGTTCTGGCACGACAGCGACATATAGACTTCGAACGAGAACACGCCGTCGAGCGCCTTCACCTGTTCGATCGTTTCGTTCTCGAGCTTGACCGGGTGGCCGCCCACCTGGAGCAGCGCGAGCACGAGCGACGTGAATTCGTGGCCCATCGGAATACCCGCGAACGTCACCTTCACGTCGGCGTTCGCGCGCTTGATGTCGAACGAAGGGGTACGCGCGTCGCCGGCTGCGGCGCCACGGCGTTCTTCGTAAGTGATGCGACCCGAGAGCGATGCGATGTCCTGCAGCAGTTGCTGCAGTTCCTGCGACTTCTCGCCGTCGTCCAGGTACGCAACGATCTCGATCGACTGCGTGACTTTTTCGAGGTAGCTTTTGAGTTGATCTTTGATGTTGGCGTCGAGCATGGCGTTTTTTCCGGCTAGAGAAGAAGCGGGGGAATTCTAAGTATTGCCTGGCAATTTCGCCGTTCCGCTTATGGCGTCAAGAGGCGAACAGAGTACCCGGGTCGCGGCCGCGTGGGCGCGGCCCGGGGATACAGCTAGTCAGACTTCGGCGTGATGCGATCAAGGCGATCGCATTTGAACAGCGACGCTTAGATCTTGCCGACGAGGTCGAGCGACGGCTTCAGCGTTTCAGCGCCCGGCGTCCACTTGGCGGGGCAGACTTCGCCCGGGTGCGATGCCACGTACTGGGCAGCTTGCACCTTGCGCAGCAGTTCCTTCGCGTCACGGCCGATGCCGTTGTCGTGGATTTCGCACAGCTTGATCTCGCCTTCCGGGTTGATCACGAACGTGCCGCGCAGTGCCAGACCTTCTTCTTCGATCATGACGTCGAAGTTACGCGTGATCGCGCCCGTCGGGTCGCCGACCAGCGGGTACTGGATCTTGGCGATGGTGTCCGACGTGTCGTGCCATGCCTTGTGCGTGAAGTGCGTGTCGGTCGACACACCGTAGATTTCAACGCCCAGCTTCTGGAATTCTGCGTACTGGTCAGCCAGGTCGCCGAGTTCCGTCGGGCACACGAAAGTGAAGTCGGCCGGGTAGAACACGACAACCGACCACTTGCCCTTGAGGTTTTCTTCCGAGACCGGAACGAACTTACCGTTGTGGTATGCGGTTGCCTTGAACGGCTTGACTTGCGTGTTGATGAGAGACATGCGTTGTTTCCTCGCTCTGGGTTGGGAAAAGGGATGGACGAAGGTTACGGGAACCGCGTCCGTTTGAAAAATTGGTTGCTTTGATCGCCGGTATAAACCCTGCCTATCGGGCCCCATAGCATTCCTCGAAGGCCCGCCAGCAAGGGGTTCCGCGCCCGCATCGAACTCGCTTCGAGCGGCCCGAGCAACCCTCGGGGCGGTGAGCATACAACGAAA
>DATBXG010000276.1:0-4853 GCA_036514415.1 Paraburkholderia sp. | reverse complement strand
CCGATTCGCGCTTCGCGCGCCGCGCGGCGCGCTTGTACGGCGCGACGAAGGCGAGCGCGCACACGAAAAAGCCGAGCGAAAGCGCGACTTCCACCCAGCCGAGCCGGTTGCCGGGCGCGGGGTCGGTCATGCCGCGCACGATGCCTTCGGCAAGGTAGAGGAGCACGAGCATTGCCGCCCACTGCAGCGTATAGAGCCGCCTGCGCAGCACGCCCGGCAGCGCAATGGCGAGCGGCACGGCCTTGAGCACGAGCGCGCTGCCGCCGGGGCGCAACGGCGCGAGCCGCCATTCCCACGCGATGCACAGCAGCGTGAGCGCGGCGAGCATGGCAAACGCGCCGAGCGCGGCCCCGCGGCGCTGTGCGATGGGGTGTACGGCGGGCTGTGCATCGGGCTCTGTGGCACCGCGCGCGCTGGCGTTCATAGGCGCTTGCCTTGTTCAGCGGTGGCGAGCGCGAGCGCCGCGCGTGCAAGCCGCACACCTAGCGCGCTCGCCAGCGTCTTCTCTTCGCCGCTCAGGCCGTGGCCGCGCGCATCCGGGCGCGCGTGATGCGAGGCGCCGTAGGGCGTGCCCCCGCCCTGCGTGGTCGTGAGCGCGCTTTCGGTGTAGGGGATGCCCACGAGCAGCATGCCGTGATGGAGCAGCGGCAGCATCATCGTGAGCAGCGTGCTTTCCTGGCCGCCGTGCAGGCTGCCCGTCGACGTGAACACGCAGGCCGGCTTGCCGGCCAGCGCACCCGAGAGCCACTGCGGCGTGGTGCCGTCGAGGAAATACTTCAGGGGTGCGGCCATGTTGCCGAAGCGCGTGGGCGATCCGAGCGCGAGACCCGAGCATTCTTCGAGGTCGCGCAGCTCGACATAGGGCGGGCCGTCAGAAGGAATATCGGGCTCGGTGGCCTCGCAAACCGTCGAGACGGGCGGCACCGTGCGCACGCGCGCTTCGGCGCCGGGGACACTGTCGATACCCTGCGCGATCGCGCGTGCGAGCTCGCGCGTTGCGCCGTGGCGGCTGTAGTAGAGCACAAGAATCGGTTTCATCGGGCCTCGTCGGTGGACGGGATATTATAGGGGTTGGGTTCGCCGCCGATGCGGCGCATCGGCGAGTCAGGCAATGCAAGGGCAAAGCAAGGAAGGCGGGCCAATGGATGTGCTGTCGAGGGTGAAGATCGATCTGGACATCGTGAAGCGGCTGGCACGCTTCGCGGCGTGGCGCAGCCGCGAAGATCGCATTCCGCAGGTGGCGGGCAGCCTCACGTTCACCACGCTCCTCTCGCTCGTGCCGCTCGCCACGGTCGCGTTCGCGCTCTTCACGGCGTTTCCGATCTTCGCCTCGTTCCAGAACTCGCTGCAGGCCTTTCTCGCCGACCACCTCATGCCGGCGCAGATCAACAGCCAGATCTTCAAATACCTGAACCAGTTCGCCTCGAAAGCGAAGGGCCTCACGACGATGGGCATGATCGTGCTCTTCGTCACGTCGGTCATGACCATGATGACCGTGGAGTCCGCCTTCAACCTCATCTGGCGCGTGCGCAAGGCGCGGCCCTTCGCGCAGCGCGTGCTCGTCTATTGGGCCATTCTCACGCTGGGGCCGATCCTGATCGGCGTGAGCCTCTCGATCTCCTCGTACGTGTTCACGCGCCCGGCCGTGATCGCGACCGAGCTGCACGTTTCCGGTCTGTTCGACTGGCTGCTCTTCGGCGCCTCGCTGCCGCTCACGGCGCTCGCGTTCACGATGGCCTACGTGTATCTGCCGAACTGCCGCGTGCAGTGGCGCGACGCGTTCGTGGGCGGCCTCACCGCGGCGCTCGCGTTCGAGGCGGCCAAGCGCGGTTTCGGCTTTTACGTGCGGCGCATTCCGACCTATACGGCCGTCTACGGCGCGTTCGCAGCCGCGCCGATGTTCCTGCTGTGGGTGTACCTGAGCTGGTTCATCACGCTCGTGGGCGCGATGATCACCTCGGCGCTGCCCGAGATCCGCACCGGACGCTTCGACCGGCCGCGCTTTCCGGGCTGCGACCTGCTCGACGCGCTCGAACTGCTCGCGGGTCTTGCCGAAGCGCGCGAAGCGGGCGAGCCCGGCCGCACGTCCGGGCAGCTCGCACAGCTGCTGCGGCGCGATCTCGCCACGGTGACGCGCCTGATCGATGGTCTCGAGGAGGATGAACTCGTGGCCCGCCTCGAAGAAGAGGACCGCGGGAAAACGCTGTTCCTGCTGATCGGCAATCCCGCTCGCATTCCGGCGGCGCGCATATTCGACCGCTTCGTGATCGACCGCAAGGAACTGGCGTATCAGCTCAAATCGAGCAGCATCGACGCGCCAATGCTGCTGGGTGCGCTCGACAACGACAAGCTCTCGATTTCGCTCGCCTCGCTGCTCCAGGCACGGCGCCTGGAGGTGCTGACGGAGGAGCATCCGCCGGTGCTCCCGCATCCGGCGGCGTGACAGAGCGGCGCGCCGTTGCATGAGCGGCGCGCCGTCGTGTCAAAGCCGACTCAGACAGAAAATCAGAGGGAAATCTTCCCGCGGCAGATATCCGCGAACATGACCCAGTCGCCCATCAGGCTGTAGACGGGGTGGCGGAAGGTGGCCGGGCGGTTCTTCTCGAACCTGAAGTGCCCGAACCACGCGAAGCCGTAGCCGCACACGATGGCGGCCGGCAGCCAGAGCCAGTTGCCAGTGGCGATCGCCATGGCGACGCAGCCGATCACGCCGAGCGACCCGATGAAATGCAGCCGCCGCGACATGAGATTGCTGTGCTCGCTGAGGTAGTACGGATAGAACTCCGCGAAGCTCGAAAAATGCTCGCCATGCGTGGTGGGATGCATCGTCTCCTCCTTTCTGCGCGCTCGCGCAGGGGATGGTTGGTCGACTTATTTTCCGGCGTTCCGAACGACCGTGCAACCAGGGCCGGTTTCAGCCGTTGCCCACGCGCGGCGCGTGCTGTGTTGCAAAAGCATAGAGCGTATCGAGCGTCGCGTCGGGCTGCTCGGTCATCAGCGCGTGGCCTGCATCCAGCGTCACCGTGTCCACCGGCGCGCCGGCTTTCGCGAGCGCATCGGCAAGCGCGCGCGCCGCGCGCGGCGGCGTCATCGCGTCGCGGCGGCCAACGATCAAACGCACCGGGCAGCGCACCTTTGCCGCGCTCGTGAGGCCGTCCGCATAGGCGTTGCAAGCCGCGAAATCGGTATGGAAAAGCTGGGCCTCGCCACGCGTGGAGACGCGCTCCATGAGGCGCTGGTTCACGCCGCGCAGCCAGAAGCCGGGTCCGGGGCTCGACGGCCTGGCGGCGAGCGTCGAGTGCGACCATGCGTTGACGAGCGCGATCGCTTCCGGCTCGCGCTCGCGCGCGGCCTCGAGCAGCGTCGGTGCCACCGTCATCGGGACAGCGGTGGCGAGCAGGGCGATACGCGCCGCGCGCGCCGGATGGCGAGCGGCGAATTCGAGCGCGATGAGCGAGCCCATGCTGTGGCCGGCAACGAAGGCCTGCGGCGCGTTCACTGCGTCCAGCAGCGCGGCGAGCCAGTCGGCGAGCGCGCCGATGCTCGTGAGCGCCGGCCCGGCGCTGCGCAGGTGGCCGGGCAGATCGACGGCCAGCACGTTGAAGCCGTGGTTCGCGAAATAGCGCGATTGCAGCGCCCAGACGCTATGGTCGTGCTGCGCGCCGTGGACGAACACCGCGAACGGCAGCGCGCTGTCGATGGGACGCGAGGCCGTATAGGCGTAGACCGGCTTGCCGGCGACATTGACGATCATGGCGCCTCCTTGCCCGCGGCCTTTGCCTGTGCCCCGGCCTGGGTCCTGGAAGCTTCCGTCTTTTGCGAGGCCTTTAGCGCTCGCTTGAGGTCGTCGACCAGATCGGCAGGGTCTTCGAGGCCGATCGAGAGCCGGATGGTGCCCTCCGCGATCCCGGCGGCGGCGAGCGCGGCGGCGTCCATGCGGAAGTGCGTGGTCGAGGCGGGGTGGATCACGAGCGAGCGCGCGTCGCCGACATTGGCCAGATGCGAGAACAGCGTGAGCGATTCGATGAAGCGTTTGCCCGCCTCGCGGCCGCCGCGCAGGTTGAAGCTGAACACGGCGCCCGCGCCGCGCGGCAACAGGCGCTTCGCGAGCGCGTAATCGGGATGGCCCGGCAGCTCGGGCCAGGCGACCGATTCGACCGCCTCGTGCGCGGCGAGGAATTCGACGATGCGCCGCGTGTTCGCCACGTGCCGCTCCATGCGCAGCGGCAGCGTTTCTATGCCTTGCAGCAACTGCCACGCGGCCTGCGGGTGCAGGCACGCGCCGAAGTCGCGCAAGCCCTCGCGCCGCGCGCGCAGCAAGAAGGGCGCGACCGTGCTTTCCTCGCTGAACACCATGTCGTGAAAACCTGCGTAGGGCTCGGTGAGTTCGGGAAAGCGGCCCGAGGCTTCGAAGTCGAACGTGCCGCCGTCTGCCAGCACGCCGCCGATCGTCGTGCCGTGCCCACCCAGAAACTTGGTGGCCGAGTGATAGACGAAATCGGCGCCGTGTTCGAATGGCCGCAGCAGCCAGGGCGTGGTGAACGTCGAGTCGACGAGGAGCGGCACGCCGTGTGCGTGCGCGATCTGCGCGACGGCTTCGATGTCGAGCACGTCGAGCCCCGGGTTGCCGAGCGTTTCGCCGAACAGGAGGCGCGTGTTGGGACGCAGCGCGGCGCGCCAGGCGTCGAGGTCGCCTGGCTTCACGAAGGTCGTCTCGATGCCGAAGCGCTTGAGCGTGTAGTGCAGCAGGTTGTGCGAGCCGCCATAGAGCGCCGCCGAGGCGACGATGTGCGCGCCCGCGCCCATGAGCGTCGCGATCGCCAGATGCAGCGCCGCCTGGCCGCTCGCGGTGC
>DATBXG010000275.1:0-3782 GCA_036514415.1 Paraburkholderia sp. | reverse complement strand
GAGCACGGCACCCTGATCGGCGGCGATACGGCGAACGGTCAGTGACGGACTCATGCAGTCGTAAACCCCAATAAAGCGCTAACGCGTAGCTTTAACCGAACTGGCTTGAGAGTCAAATCCTTATTTGACAATTGCCGGCACACGACGCCCGGCGCGTGAGCCTTGACAGACGGCCCCAGAGGCCGCACAGCCGCGCTCACGGGGCCTCGTAGGCGCCCGTGCCGTCCGGCCAGGGCGTGAGGAGCTCGTAGCCGTCGTCGGTGACCGCGATCATGTGCTCCCACTGCGCCGAGAGCGAGCGGTCTTTGGTGACGACCGTCCAGCCGTCGCGCTGCACTGTCGTGCCGGCGCGGCCCGCGTTGACCATCGGCTCAATCGTGAACACCATGCCCGGTTTCAGGCGCACGCCCTGGCCCGGCTGGCCGTAGTGCAGCACCTGCGGCTCCTCGTGGTAGACCTTGCCGATGCCGTGGCCGCAGTACTCGCGCACGATCGAGAAGCCGTCTGCCTGGGCGCGCTTCTGAATGGCGTTGCCGACATCGCCGAGCGTCGCCCCCGGCTGCACCTGACGGATGCCCGCGAGCATCGCCTCGTAGGTCGTGTCGATCAGCTGACGGCCCACCGTGCTCGGCGTGCCGACGCAGTACATGCGGCTCGTGTCCCCGAAATAGCCGTCCTTGATGACGGCCACGTCGATGTTGATGATGTCGCCGTCCTTGAGCACCTCGTTGCGGCTCGGAATGCCGTGGCAAACCACGGAATTGACGGACGTGCAGATCGTCTTCGGAAAGCCGAGGTAGCCGACATTGGCCGGCACGGCCTTGAGCTTGTTGACGATGAAATCGTTGCAGATGGCGTCGAGGTCGTCGGTCGAAACGCCGGGCTTCACGTGCTCGCCGATCATCGCGAGCACGTCAGCGGCGAGCCGGCCCGAAATGCGCAGGCGGGCGAGATCGTCAGCAGACTTGTAGGTGATAGGCATTGGCGGACTGAAATGGGCGCGGCGGCGCAAGAGGGCGTTTCGCCGCAAATTCAAAGGAACGATTGTACCGGGGCTGCAGCGCCGGCATCGCGGCAACCTGCGGCTCGAGCGCAAGCCGCCGTCAAGAATGAGAAATATCTTACATCGCGAGTCGGCAGTCCGATCATGACCTCAACGAATCCCCCCTCGCCGCCACCAGTGCGCATGCGCGCAGCAGCCGAAAAGCAAAAACCCCTGCAGCGGTTAAGCATGCAGGGGTTTTCTGAATCTGGCGGAGAGGGTGGGATTCGAACCCACGGTACGGGGAAACCGTACGCCTGATTTCGAGTCAGGTACATTCGACCACTCTGCCACCTCTCCGGTGTACTGCCGTTTTACTGCTTCTCTAGCCTTGGTCGGCGACCAGAGAAGCGAGGATTATAGAACATTTTTTGAATTCTGCAAGCCCTCTTCTGGAAAAAGTTTCGGGGGCAAGCAGGTCACATGTCCTGCGCGCTCAGGCGCTCACTGCGAGGCGCGCCACGCCGCCCATATACGGACGCAGCACCTCGGGCACGGTGACCGAGCCGTCCGCTTCCTGGTAGTTCTCCAGCACGGCAACGAGCGTGCGGCCAACGGCCAGGCCCGAGCCATTGAGCGTGTGCACGAGTTCAGGCTTGCCCTGCGCGTTGCGGTAGCGTGCCTGCATGCGGCGCGCCTGGAAGGCTTCCGTGTTCGAGCAGCTCGAGATTTCGCGATAGGTGTTCTGCGCGGGCAGCCACACTTCGAGGTCGTACGTCTTCGTGGCCGAGAAGCCCATGTCGCCCGTGCACAGCGTGATGACGCGGTACGGCAGGCCGAGCTTCTGGAGGATGGTTTCCGCGTGGATGACCATCTGCTCGAGCGCGTCATACGACGTTTCGGGCGCAACGATCTGCACCATCTCGACCTTGTCGAACTGGTGCTGACGGATCATGCCGCGCGTGTCGCGGCCGTACGAACCGGCCTCCGAGCGGAAGCACGGCGAATGCGCCGTGAGCTTGATCGGCAGCGCGCTGCCTTCCACGATGCTCTCGCGCACCGTATTCGTGAGCGAGATTTCCGAGGTCGAGATGAGGTACTGCGTGACCGTGTTCTCGCCGCCGCCCTTCTCCACGCGGAACATGTCCTCGGCGAACTTGGGCAGCTGGCCCGTGCCGTACAGGATTTCCGGGTTGACGATGTAGGGCGTGTAGGTTTCCGTGTAGCCGTGCTGCAGCGTGTGCGTGTCGATCATGAACTGCGCGAGCGCACGGTGCAGGCGCGCGATCTGGCCGCGCAGCATCGTGAAGCGCGCGCCGGAGAGCTTCGCGCCCGTCTCGAAGTCCAGACCGAGCGGCGTGCCCACATCGACGTGATCCTTCACTTCGAAGTCGAACGCGCGCGGCGTGCCCCAGCGGCGCACTTCCGCGTTGTCGGCCTCGTCCTTGCCCACGGGCACGCTCTCGTGCGGCAGGTTCGGCACGCCGAGCAGCAGGTCGGAGAGCTTCGACTGGATTTCGTCGAGCTTGGCGGCCGACGTCTTCATCTCGTCGCCGATGCCGCCCACTTCGGCCATGACCGCCGAGGTGTCCTCGCCGCGGCCTTTCATCGCGCCGATCTGCTTCGACAGGCTGTTGCGGCGCGCCTGCAGTTCTTCGGTGCGGGTCTGGATGGCGCGGCGTTCCGCTTCGAGCGCGGAGAAGGCCGCGACGTCGAGGGTGTAGCCGCGGTCGGCGAGGCGCTTCGCGACGCCGTCGAGGTCTTTGCGCAGCAGCTGGATGTCGAGCATGGGATTGTGAGACGCAGTTTCGTTGTGTGAAGGGACGATTTTAGCGCACCGGCCGGGGCATCCCGGCGGGACAGGCATCACCGCTACTCATGGCGATTCAGCCCTTGCGCTTCCTCTCGCGGATTTCGTCGCGGTGCGCCTCGCGCCATTGCGCGTCGAGGTCGGCCAGGCGCGCGAGCTTTTCGCCGATCTTGCCTTCGAGCCCGCGCGGCGTGGGCTGATACCAGCGCGGCTCGCGCACGCCGTCGGGCAGATAGGTCTCGCCGGCCGCGTAGGCGTCGGGTTCGTCGTGCGCGTAGCGGTACTCGTGGCCGTAGCCCAGCTCCTTCATGAGCCTGGTGGGCGCGTTGCGCAAATGGATGGGCACCGCGCGCGACTGGTCCTTGCTCACAAAGCGCCGCGCCTCGTTATAGGCGTTGTAGCCCGCGTTTGATTTCGGCGCGACGGCAAGATAGATCACGGCCTGGGCGAGCGCGAGTTCGCCTTCGGGCGAGCCGAGGCGCTCGTAGGTCTCGGCGGCGTCGAGCGTGATGCGCCCGGCACGCGGATCGGCGAGGCCGATGTCCTCCCACGCCATGCGCACGATGCGCCGCGCGAGATAGCGCGGGTCGGCGCCGCCGTCGAGCATGCGGCAGAACCAGTAGAGCGCGCCGTCCGGGTTGCTGCCGCGCACCGACTTGTGCAGCGCGCTGATCTGGTCGTAGAACGCGTCGCCGCCCTTGTCGAAGCGGCGCAGGTTTTCCGCTAGCGCGCTGCCGAGCAGTTCGCCGTCGATCTCGGTCTTCTTTTGCTGAGCGGCCGCGCGCGCGACGATTTCGAGGTTGTTCAGCAGCTTGCGCCCGTCACCGTCGGCGGAACCGATCAACGCCTTTTTGGCTTCCTCCGTGAAGGTCAGGCCGCCCAGCTCCTCGCTTGCACGCGCGAGCAGTTCGCCCTGCTCTTCCTCGTCGAGGCTCTTGAGCACGTACACGGCCGCACGAGAGAGCAACGCGCTGTTCACCTCGAACGACG
>DATBXG010000274.1:0-4049 GCA_036514415.1 Paraburkholderia sp. | reverse complement strand
GCCAAAGCGGCGAAAGAGCGCGAAGCCGATCAGTTCGCCGTCGCGGTCCAGCGCGATGCCGCTCGCCTGATCGAGCAGCTTCGGCAGCATGTCCGAGCGATCGAGGCCGCTTGCGCGCGTGGCAAGCTCGATCAGCCGGGGCCGGTCGCTCGCGCCGATCGGGCGCAGCCGCTCGCCCGCGGGCAGCGAGACGAGCGGCGGCTGGAATGCCGCGCCCTGGTGCTGATGGATCCGCCCAATGCGCGTGAAGCCGAGCCGCTCGACGAGCGGCCAGCCGGAGTCGCTCGCGTGCAGCAGCAGCGTGCGCGATGCGAGTGCATCCATCCAGTGCTCGATCATGGCCCGGCCGATACCGCGACGCTGATGGCTGGGCTTGACGATCAGCATGCCGAGCGTCGCCGCGTTGGGGCCGAACAACCAGGAAAAAGCCGTGCCGACGAGCGAGCCGCTTTCATCCACGGCCACGATGCCCTCGCCGATGCGGGCGGCGAAACGCCAGTCTTCGGGGCGGTGACGCCAGCGCACCGCCGTCGACAAAGCATGCGCGGCGGGCAGATCGTCGGCAGTAAAGGCGCGATAGGTGATGACGCTCTTCGGGTTTGGGTCGGACACGCCGGCCTCCAGATTCTGTATACGCGTTCCGTGACTATCGCATCGGCCGCCACGGCTGGCTAGGACGATCTTCCTGTTTCGGTGCGTGCGCCCCGCGCCCGGTGATGCAATGCAAAACGCGGGGTTGGACGGTCAATAACGCGTCGATTCTGCTGATTGCGCTTTTTTGTCGGCGAAATATGCGGTGGCGGTGGACCTACGATATTTCCCATCGAGACCAAGTCGAGGGAATCCAGTCATGGACCAGTTCGATCCCGCCGCAGTGGCTGCAGCAGTGGCTGAAAAAGCCGGCCATTTCATTGGCGGCGAGTGGGTCGTCGAGGGCGCGGCGCGCATCGAGGTCGCGCGGCCGTCGGACGGCGTCGTCTATGCATCGGTGCCGGTGGGCGACGCGCAACTGGTGGACCGTGCCGTCGAGAACGCAAGGCGGGCGTTTCGCGAGAGCGGCTGGGCGCGCATGGCGCCGCGCGAGCGCGCCCGCATCCTGCGCCGCTTCGCCGACCTGATCGCCGCCGACACCGCGACGCTCGCGCCGCTCGAAGCGCTCGGCTCGACGCGCCCCGTGCGCGACGTGTGCGCATGGGACATACCGTTCACGGCGGAAGGCATCCGCTTCTATGCGGAATTCGCCGACAAGATCGGCGGCGAGGTCGTGGCCACCGATCACGACCATCTGGGCATGACGATCGCCGAGCCCTATGGCGTGGTTGGCGCGATCGCGCCGTGGAATTTCCCGCTCGTGATGGCATCGTGGAAGATCGGCCCAGCGCTGGCGGCGGGCAATGCCGTGGTGCTCAAGCCCTCGGAGATGACGCCGTTCTCCGTGCTGCGTCTTGCCGAGCTCGCGATCGAGGCGGGCATTCCGCCCGGCATCTTCAACGTCGTGCAAGGCGACGGGGCGACGACGGGCGACGCGCTCGTGCGCCATCCGGGCGTTGCCAAGGTGACGTTCACGGGATCGACGCGCGCCGGCGCCGCGATCATGGCGGCGTGCGCGCAAAGCGGCACGAAGCCGCTCACGCTGGAGCTGGGCGGCAAGAGCCCGCAGCTCGTGTTCGCGGATGCGCCGAAGCTCGACGAGGTCGCGCGCCGCATTGCCGGCGCGATTGCCGGCAATGCGGGGCAGGTGTGCGTGGCCGGTTCGCGGCTGCTGGTCGAGCGCGCCATCGCCGGGGAACTGGTGTCGCGCATCGAGCAGGCGTTCGCCTCGCTTCGCGCCGGCGCGACATGGGCGTCCGGCACGACGCTGCCACCCATCATTTCGGAGACGCAGGCGGCGCGCATCGAAGCCATCGTCGAGCGCAGCGTGGCTGAAGGCGCCGTGCTGTGCTGCGGCGGCCGGCGCGCGGACGCGCCTGTGCCCGGCGCGTTCTACCTGCCCACCATCCTCACCGACGTGACACCGCAAACCGAAGCCGTGCGCGCCGAGATATTCGGCCCGGTGCTCACGGTGCAGACCTTCGACACGGAGGAGGAAGCGCTCGCGCTCGCCTCGCATCCCGAATACGGCCTCGCCGCCGGCGTGCACACCGCGGACATCGGCCGCGCGCTGCGTCTCGTGCGCGCGCTGGAGGCGGGCACGGTCTGGGTCAACCGCTACGGGCGCAGCAGCGATTTCATGATCCCGACGGGCGGCTACAAGCGCTCGGGCATCGGCAAGGATCTCGGGCGGCAGGGCTATGAAGCGCACTTGCGCTTCAAGAGCGTGCTGATCGATACCAGGCGCTGACGATGTGTGGAGCGGGCACGGGGAAAACGCACGGTCATGCGGGTGGCAAGGAACCCGTAAGCGACCAGAGCGCGCCCGATGCACCACCGCAGAATCTGCTGTGGCGGCACTTCGAAACGCGTGGTTTATACCGTCCAGCCACCCAGATTCGGCGACATCCCGGTTTTTTGCGCTGTTTAAATTTTCCACAGGGACGCACTTCCACCTGTTTTCGCCACTGAGCCCGGAGCGGGTTCATCACACGAAAGGATTGCCATCATGATCGATTTCGAGCCGAAGTACATCACGTTCGACTGCTACGGCACGCTGACGAAGTTCCGCATGGCCGACATGGCGCGCGAGATGTACGGCGACCGCCTCAAGGGCGCGGATCTCGAGAAGTTCGTCGCGTTCTTCGCGGGCTATCGCCGCGACGAGGTGCTCGGCGCATGGAAGCCGTACCGCGACGTGGTCGTCAATTCGGTGCGCCGCACCTGCAAGCGCATGAACGTCGAGTTCATCGAGTCCGAGGCCGAGAAGTTCTACACCGCCGTGCCGACCTGGGGCCCGCATCCGGACGTGCCCGAAGGCCTCTCGCGCCTCGCGAAGAAGTACAAGCTCGTGATCCTCTCGAACGCTTCGGACGACCAGATCCAGAGCAACGTCGACAAGCTCGGCGCGCCGTTCCACCGCGTGTTCACGGCGCAGCAGGCACAGTCGTACAAGCCGCGCATGCAGGGCTTCGAATACATGTTCGACCAGCTGAACTGCAACCCCGGCGACGTGCTGCACGTTTCGTCGAGCCTGCGCTACGACCTGATGACGGCGCATGATATGGGCATCAAGCACAAGGCATTCGTGAAGCGCGGCCACGAGCCGGGCACGCCGTACTACGAGTACTACGAAGTCGAGACGATTGGCGAACTCGCCTCGCAACTGGGTCTGTGAGAACAGCGAAAGCCGAGGCCGCCCGATGAAGCTCGACTCCTACTGGCTCGATACCGCCCCTGGCGGCCTGCTCGCAAGCGAGGGGCCGGTGGAGGGCCGCGTGGATGTCGCCGTGATCGGCGGCGGCTTCACGGGGCTTTCCGCGGCGCTCGCGTTTGGCCGCCGCGGCGCGAGCGTCGCGGTGCTCGACGCGGGCCGCATGGGCGGCGGGGCATCGGGGCGCAACGGCGGCCAGTGCAATACGGGCGTGGCGCAGGACTACGCGGCGCTGCGCGAGCAATTGGGCGTCGAGCGCGCGCAGGGCTGCTACCGCGCCTACGCGGCGGCCGTCGATACGGTCGAGCGCCTGATACGCGAAGAGGGCATCGATTGCGACTACCTCGCGTCTGGCAAGCTCAAGCTCGCGGCGAAGCCGCATCACCTCGAGCACCTCGAACGCACGGCAGAGCTGATTCGCCGCGAAGTCGATCCGGACGTCGAGATCATCGGCCGCGAGCAGATCCGCAACGAGGTGGAATCGGACGGCTTCCATGGCGGCCTGTTGCAAAAGCACGGCGGCCAGATGCACATGGGCCGCTTTGCGGTGGGCCTCGCGAACGCGGCTGTCCGGCGCGGCGCGCGGCTCTATGAGCACGCCGAGGTGACGTCGATCGCGAAGGAAGGCGGCGGCTACCGCGTCGAGTCGTCGCGCGGCACGTTGCGCGCACAACAGGTTTTGATCGCGACGGGGCCGTCGCGGCACGGTCCGTTCGCGTGGTACCGGCGGCGTCTCGCGCCGGTC
>DATBXG010000273.1:0-4063 GCA_036514415.1 Paraburkholderia sp. | reverse complement strand
GGGTTGCGGCGGATAGACGGGCACCGCGCATTCCTCCCAGTCCGCCGAGCCCGCGCGCCGTCGATGCAGCTTCACGCCAAAGTGACCAAGATTGAGCGCGGCATAGAGCGTCCCGTCGCGCGGATCGTGCATCGCCATGCTCACCGGCTCGCCGACGAAGTCGGGCTCGCCGAGTGACCACCCATCCTTGCCATCGGCATGCAGAACGAACAGCCCCTTGCGGGTCGCGACTAGCAATCGATCGCTCATCTCGCCTGTCCTCCTCAACCGCCCGAAAGCGCCTGTACGACGTATACGCGGCTCGCCTCGCCAAGCGCATCGGACAGATGCTCCCGGTCGCGCACCCGCACGCCGTCCACGAACACCGCCAGATGCTTTCGCAACGCGCCTTGATCGTCGAGGATATAGCCGCGCAAACGAGGCTCCCCGGCGAAAACGGCGTCGAGCGCTTCGCCGAGCGTGCGCGCGTGGATCTCGCGCTCGGGCATCGCGACGTGCCGCTGAATCGAGGCTGCGAAGAAGATGTGCGCCATGGCGGGCCGGCGGCGCGGAAGTAGCCGCATCCGCTGGTTCTGTAGTTTAGGCCATCCGCTGTGGGCTTCGGGGTGCCATGGGCCGCGCCCCCGCCTCCTGCGATGCGCCGCAACAAGCGCGCCCGAGCGCGCCGGCCGCCGTTACGGCGCGCTGCCTTCGGGCCTCGTCCTGGTGCGCAGGCACGGCGCCGGCAGACGCATGCGGTAGAGGGAAATCGCCTGGATGGTGAGCACGCAGAGAATCGCGCCGCCATACGCGGCCACCAGGTGCCAGCGCGTGAGCGTGAGGCTCAGCATGAAGAAGAACGAGGCGAAGCCCAGCAGCCCCGTCGTCATGCCGCGCATCAATTGCTGCGCCGCTTCATGGCCGATCATGCGGTGCGCGAACACGGCGAGGATGATCGCCATGAACGGGAACGACGCGAGCACGCCGCTCGCCTCGGGCCCGACGTAAGGCGCAATCAGCGTCACGCTGACCACGAGGCCCGCGATGAGCGCCATGCGCGAAGGCAAGTCCCACCACGGCGGCGTGAGCCGCGCGGTTCGGGCGGGCTTGTTGGGAATGCGGTGAAGCGCAAGGGCGATAGCCAGAATGGCGACGAGATAGAGACCGTTTGCCGGCAGCGCGCTCCACTGCAGCACGACGGCCACGAGGGCAAACGTCGCGCCGGCGCCTGCGAGCGCCACCGTCCACCCGCGCACCGCGAGCCGGCAATAGGCCACGCAGAACGCCGCTTGCGCAGCCGTTGCGACGAGCGAGCCCGACGTAGCCTGCGCGGCAAATGCCGGCCCGTGCTCCAGCGCGAGAAAGACCGAGACCGGCCCCGACGTGAGCGGCAGCCCCACGAGCAGCCCGCCGACCGCTTCGCCCCAGCGGCGAGCGGCGAGACTGGCGGCCAACAGCAACAACGGCGTAACGACGAGTTTGAAAAGCAGAAGATCCATGATGAGCGATGCAATGCGGAGAATGCCAACCTTCAGGAATGCGCGAATGGCGTAGCGCTACGTCCCGCGCCTTGCTGCCCATATTGAAGGCCGCCACCCTGGCTGACAAACCATTTGTCGTCATATAATGCGTGAGTCAAACTCACACGTCGCGCGCGCTCCATGTTCGACCGGCTTCCCCCTCTGCAAACCCTGCGCGCCTTCGAAGCCACCGGGCGGCTCTTGAGCATGACGCTGGCGGCGCAAGAGCTGCACGTCACGCACGGCGCCGTGAGCCGGCACATCAAGACACTCGAAAGCCATCTCGGCGTGGCGCTCTTCCAGCGCCTCACGCGGCGCATCGTCCTGACCGAAGCGGGCGCCGAATTCCTGCTGGCCGTGAACCGCGCGCTTGCGGAACTGACCAAGGAGTCCGAGCGCCTGCGGGCGCACGGCAGCGTCACTCGCCTGAAAATCAACGCGAGCGTGTCCTTTGCGAATCGATGGCTCGCGCCGCGCCTGCATCGGCTCAAATCCCGCCATCCGGAACTCGACGTCCACCTCGACGTGACCGACAGGTACGTCGATCTGAACGACTCGGATGTGGACGTGGCCATCCGCTACGGGAGCGGCCGCTACCCGCGCGTGCTGGCCGAGCGCATTCTCGACGAAACCGTGACGCCGGTTTGCAGTCCTGAGTATCGGGCGAAGATGGGCGGCATGGCGTCGGTGGAGAGCCTCGCGCGCTGCACCCTGCTGCACGAAGGCGGCATGCTCGCGAACTGGGAGCAATGGCTGGCGCTGGCGGGATTGAGCGGCGTGCGCAGCGATCGCGGCACGGCTTACAGCCACGGGAGCCTCGCCATCGAGGCGGCGATCCGCGGTGAAGGCGTGGCGCTGGGGCGCAGCGTGATCGTGGCGGACGACATCGCAGCCGGCCGGCTCGTGGCGCCGTTTGCGCAGTTGCGCCTCGAGTCCGAGCGCGGCCATGACCTCGTCTACCGCATGGGCAGCCGCGACGACCCCAAGGTGCGCGCGGTGCGCGACTGGCTCACCGACGAAATCCGGCTCTTTCTCGCCCAGGCCGGTTGAGAAGCGAGCCGCTCAGCCGCCGGGAACGAGCGAAATGATCATCGGGCAGCGATGGCCATCCCGCTCTTCATCCTTCTACCGCTGCCGCAACCGGGCTGCACGGCGCCACGGCGTGAAGCATGCAGTCCACCGCGAAGTCGACGTCTTCCTGCGTCGTGAAGCGCCCAAGGCTCAGGCGCACCGTGCGGCTCGCCGCCTCCTCGCCAAGCCCGATCGCGCTGAGCACGTGCGAGGGCGTGCCCGCCGCCGAGTTGCAGGCCGAAGTCGAAGAGATCGCGAGGTCGCCGGTCAGCAGGAACGGGAAGAAGCCAGGCAGATCGAACGTGAGGCTCAGCGTGTGCGCAATGCGCTTCGCGCGCGCGGCGTTGAGCGTGACGCCCGGCACCGCAAGCACCTCCTCCAGCAGACGCTCGCCTAGCCGCGCGATTCGCTCGCTGTCTTCCTGCATCTCGTTGCGCGCCAGCTCGCAGGCCACGCCCATGCCGACGATCTGGTGCGTGGCCAGCGTGCCCGAGCGCAGGCCGCGCTCATGGCCGCCGCCATGCATTTGCGGCGCGATGCGCTCGAACGCCTCGCGGCTCACGTAGAGCGCGCCGATGCCCTTCGGCCCGTACACCTTGTGCGCCGACATCGAGAGGAGATCGATGCCCATCGCTTTCACGTCGATGGGCGTCTTGCCGAGCGCCTGCGCCGCATCGACGTGCAGCAGCGCGCCGGCCGCATGGACCACGCGCGCAATCGCCGCGATGTCCGTGCGCGTGCCCAGCTCGTTGTTGACCAGCATGAGCGACACGAGACCGGTGTCGGGCGTGAGCGCGGCGGCCACGGCCTCTGCCGTGATTTCGCCGTGCGCGTTCGGTGCGAGCCGCGTGACGGCCATGCCGCGCGCTTCGAGGCTCGTCATCGTATCGAGAATGGCCTTGTGCTCGAGCTGGCTCGTGATGAGGTGGCGCTTTTCGGTTGCCCGGTCCGCATAGCCCTTGAGCGCGAGATTGTTCGACTCGGTCGCGCCGGAAGTCCAGACGATGTCCCCGGCCTCGGCGCCGATGAGCGCCGCCACGTCCTTGCGCGCCTGCTCGACGAGCCGCCGCGCCCGCAGGCCCGCGCCATGCGAGCTGGAGGCGGGATTGCCGAAGTCGCCTTCCAGGCCCAGACAGCCGAACATCGCCTCGATCACCCTCGGGTCCGCCGGGGTGGTCGCGGCGTAGTCAAAGTAACGCAAATTGCCCTTCTCGCTCATCTTCGTTTCTCGCACAACGGAACTCCGGAAATGCTACGCGTCGGGCGCTGAAAAATGGTTCCAAAATGCAGTGGATTCCCGAAGAGACGGAGTATCCGTTTCTACGCATTGAGCACATGGAGAAATGAAATTCTCAATGCGCGGGCGCGTTTGTGCGTCGAGCGCGCGCCAACGGGCCGGCCCCGCCCGCCCCTGCCCGCGCAATGGGCGTCGCACGAAAGTGAGCGATAACAGGCACAATACGCGCCTACGCCGCCGCGCCCATGCCGTGTTC
>DATBXG010000272.1:0-4834 GCA_036514415.1 Paraburkholderia sp. | reverse complement strand
CCCGCCGCAACGGCGGACGCCGAAGCGGCCAACACGGGCGAGCCCGCAACCGCGAGCCGCCGCGACAGCGGGTGAGGGGCGGCGAACAACGACTGCGGCACGGCGCTGGGGATTTGTATTCAGCAGCCGATGCAGCAGCTTGAATACAGGAGGAGGGACCGCAAGATGGGCAGACTGATAGTCGTCTCGAACCGCGTGGCGACGCCGACGGAGACCAAAGGCTCGGCGGGCGGGCTCGCGGTCGGTGTATTCGGCGCGTTGAAGGACGCGGGCGGCGTGTGGTTCGGCTGGAGCGGCGACGTGGTGAGCGAGACGGTGGCGAATGCGGGCCCGGCGCTCGTCGAAGACGGTCACGTCACCTTTGCGACGGTCGGCCTGACGCGCAAGGACTACGATCAGTACTACCGGGGCTTCTCGAACGCCACGCTCTGGCCGGTCTTCCACTATCGCAACGACCTCGCGCGCTACGAGCGCGACGAATACGCGGGCTACCGGCGCGTGAACGCCTGGCTCGCGCACAAGCTCATGAAGCTGATCCACCCGGACGACAACATCTGGGTTCACGACTATCACCTGATTCCGTTTGCGGAGGCGCTGCGCTCCGAGGGCGTGCACGATCGCATCGGCTTCTTTCTGCACATTCCGTTTCCTTCGCCGCAGGTGCTGAAGACCATCCCGCCGCATGACGAGCTTGTCAGATCGCTGTGCTGCTACGACCTGCTCGGCTTCCAGACGAGCAACGACCAGCAGGCATTTCACGACTACATTGCGCGCGAGGCGCACGGCAAGGTGGGCGTGCGGGCCGCGAACGACGAGCACGGCGAAGTCGAGGCCTATGGCCGCAAGCTGCGCACGGGCGTCTACCGCATCGGCGTGTTCCCGGACGAGATCGCCGAGCAGGCCGCGCGCTACGAGAGCCGCCAGCACGTGCTCGACCTCAAGCAGAGCCTCGAAGGGCGCAAGCTCATCATGAGCGTGGACCGCCTCGACTATTCGAAAGGGCTGGTCGAGCGCTTCCATGCGTTCGAGCAGTTGCTGGAGACGTCGCCCGAATGGCGCGGCAAGGTCACGCTCGTGCAGATCGCGCCGCCCACGCGTTCGGACGTCGCGAGCTACAAGGTGATACGCGAGGAACTGGAGCGGGAAGCCGGCCGCATCAACGGCCGCTACTCGGGCCTCGACTACACGCCGATCCGCTATCTGAGCCAGCAGTACGACCGCTGGAAGCTGATGTCGCTCTTTCGCGAGTCGCAGGTGGGTTATGTGACGCCGCTGCACGACGGCATGAACCTCGTCGCCAAGGAGTACGTCGCCGCGCAGAATCCCGACGATCCCGGCGTGCTCGTGCTCTCGATCTTCGCCGGCGCCGCCGCCGAGCTCACGGGCGCGCTGCTCGTGAATCCGCATGACGCGGCCAGCATGTCCGAGGCACTGGAGCGCGCGCTCTCGATGCCGCTCGACGAGCGCCGCGCGCGCTACCAGACCAACATGGCGGCGCTCAGGCGCAACGATCTCGGCGTGTGGCGCGATAACTTCCTGCGCGATCTCGCGGCGGTGCCGCAGCCGCGCTGATATCGCCCGACCCTGACCACGCCCGCGCAGCGCGCACGATGGTGCGTTTGCGCGATTGCGTATGATGCTCCGTTGGCCTGCTCAGGCACTGACTCCTTACGTTGATGCTGACATGCCAGGTAGGGAAAACGCAGGGTTTGTTTCGGCATGTAACACCGTATAGCAAATGAAAGACTGGCGGCGCGTGCGCCCGGCTTGCCGAATAATGGGCAGATCGCCGCGTCGCCGATGCGCGCCGGAAGCCGAGCCCGCACGAATCCGGGCGAACCCGAATGAGGCTCGGACGGCGCGGACGCAGGCCCCGTCTGGCTTAGAATGACCAGCACCGCAAGAACGGGCAACGCGGCCCCGTTTTCTGGAGACACCTGATGAGAATTGCGCAGATCGCCCCGCTGACCGAATCGGTTCCGCCCAAGCTGTACGGCGGCACCGAGCGCGCCGTGTCGTATATCACCGAAGCACTGGTCGACCTCGGGCACGACGTCACGCTGTTCGCGAGCGGCGATTCGCTCACGAGCGCGAAGCTCGAGCCCGTGTGGCCGCGCGCGCTGCGGCTCGACCCCGGCATTCGCGACCGCATCGCACCGCACATGCTCCTCATGGAGATGGTGCGCCGCCAGGCCAACCAGTTCGACGTGCTGCACTTCCATATGGACTACTACTCGTTTTCGGTGTTCAAGCGCCAGGAAACGCCGTTCGTGACGACGCTGCACGGCCGTCTCGATCTGCCCGAGCAGCAGCCGGTATTCGACACGTTCAACACCGCCCCCGTCATTTCGATTTCGAATGCGCAGCGCCAGCCCATGCCGCAGGCGCGCTGGCTGCGCACGGTCTACCACGGCCTGCCCGAGAAGCTCTACGTGCCGCAGCCGGTGGAGCAGCGCTACCTTGCGTTTCTCGGCCGCATTTCGCCGGAAAAGCGCGTGGACACGGCGATTCGCATTGCCGGGCGCTGCGGTCTGCCCATTCGCATTGCGGCCAAGGTCGACGAAGCGGACCGCGAGTATTTCGAACGCGACATCAAGCCGTTGCTCGCGTTGCCGCATGTCGAGTACGTGGGCGAGATCAACGACAGCCAGAAGGCCGAATTTCTCTCCGGCGCGCACGCGCTGCTGTTCCCCATCGACTGGCCGGAGCCGTTTGGCCTCGTCATGATCGAGGCGATGGCGTGCGGCACGCCCGTGGTCGCGTTCAATCGCGGCGCGGTGCCGGAGGTGGTCGAAGAGGGCGTGACGGGCTATATCGTCGAGGACGAGATCGGCGCCGTGGCGGCAGTGAACCGCATCTCGCGCATTTCGCGCGCGGGCGTGCGACGCCGCTTCGATGAGCGCTTCACATCGCACCGCATGGCGCAGGAGTACGTGCAGGCCTACGAGGCCGTGATTCGCGCGAACAAGCGCTCGCGCTTCAAGGTGATCGATACGTCCGCGAGCTGAGCCTCCGCGCGCTGGGCGCGCGCGGACGCGTGGCGCGGGACGCGGGACGCGCGTTACAGTTCGAGCTTCGTGATCTTCGTGCCGCCGAGCGAGAGGTCGCCCATCAGCCCGCTGTTGGTGAGCACGAAAACTTCGACGGGATGGGTGCCCGTGGTGGTGTCGATCGTGCCGTTCGCGCCGACCTTCACGAGCGCGACAGAGGCGTCGCCGCCCACTGCCCAGCCGTTCGAATTCTGGAATTTGGCGAGCGCCTCCTCAGTCATGAAGAGGTAGATGACGGACTTCGACTGCACACCGAGCGTCGCGCCAACCGATGCCGACGAGGTGCTGAAGAAGCCGACCGTCTTGCCGCCCACGCGCAGCGCGCCGTCGCCATGCTCGCCGCCCACGCCGATGCCCGCCTGGATCACGCGCGGGAACACCAGGATGCCACGCGCCTTGCCGACCATCTCGCGCGAGCCGGGCACGGTCTGATAGAGGCGCGACAGCGTGGCGTCGACATCGGAGTCGATCGACTGGGCGCGCGACGCATTGGCGGCAGCGCTGGGTGTATCGCTGCCGGTGGTGGTGCAGCCCGAAAGCGCCGCTGCGCCGAGGGCGATCGCGACTGAAGCCTTCAAGAGGAAGCGAGATGCGGTCATCTTGTTCTCCGTTCCGGTTGCCGGGCGCCGCAATGCTGCGGCGCTAACCGGTTATACATGAACGTTGCAATCCGCACGTTTAGGCTGCGCAGTTTGAAGGCCGCGCGAAGGGTCAGCCTTGAAAAAATACCTAGCGCTCCGGCACCGGCTTGGCCGTGGGCCGCCGCAAGGCGCGCTTCACGCCGCCGATCAGCACGCCGATCCCGAGCAGCACCGCAGCCGGCACGACCCAGTAGCCGACGAACGCATGCCACAGGTAGCCGGCGAGCGTCGAGCGCCGCACCGCGTATTCGTCGCGCGCTTCCTGGACGTTCACGGATGCCGAGCGCGCGTTGCAGGTCCGCGCGGTTATACGCCATCTCGTCCTGAATCTCGCGCACCGCGACGATCATCACGGGCACGAGCCAGAAGACGATCACCATCAGCCAGCGGCGAAACCAGCGGTTCTTGTGTCTCCATGCCATCTGCGCCTCCGTTCGATGCCTTTGGCATCAACGTCAACGCGGCGGCCCGATGGCTAGTGTGTTATGTCGTTGGGGGAAAGGGCCGCCGCTGCAGCCATCATAGGAGAAAAACGGCGCGGTCGAATGCGGGGCAAAGCGCGATTTCGCGCACTTCGTGCAGATCGACGTTGATTCGCACAACGCAGGAGCCGCATGTGCGCGGCAAATGAGGAAGCGCTGCAGTGCACAACGCGGGCGCATTAAAGCGCGGCGCATAAAAAAGCGCCGCAGCAAACGCTGCGGCGCGCGGATCCTGACGGAGCAGGAAAGTGCCTGGACGCTTCGCTCAGCTCTTCGTCGAGAGGCACTGCTTCATGAACGCCTTGCGGTCATCGCCTTTCTTGTCGCCAGCCTGGGTATTGCACGCCTTCATCCGTTCCTGCTGGCTCATCGTGGGCGCCGGGGCGCCGGCGGCCGAGAGACATTGTTTCATGAACGCCTTGCGGTCATCCCCCTTCTTGTCGGCGGCCTGCGTGTTGCAGGCCTTCATCTTGTTCTGCTGGCTGTTGGCCGCCGGCGCGGAGGCGGGCGCAGCCGTTTGCGCGAAGGCCGGCGCGGCCAGCACGCCGCCCAGCACGATTGCAGCAATGACGGATTGCATCTTCATCGTTCACTCCCATGAATTTGGACGTTGTCGCTAGACGTGCGGCCAGGCCGTGACTGGCGGGCGCACCTCGCGCGC
>DATBXG010000271.1:0-3701 GCA_036514415.1 Paraburkholderia sp. | reverse complement strand
GGTGAGCGGCATCAACCTCACTTATGACTCGTCGGACCCCATCGGCCCCGAAGACGCGGACATCCTCATCACGCTCGCGCCGAAGCACGAGCCCACCGCCCAATACGTCGCGAAGCTGCGCAACGTGCTCGACACGTCCTTTCCTGGCGTGACCTTCGCGTTCCTGCCCGCCGACATCGTGAGCCAGATCCTGAACTTCGGCCTGCCAGCGCCCATCGACGTGCAGATCGTCGGCAACAAGCTCGAGCAGAACCGCGTCGTCGCCAATCGCCTGCTCGACGAGATGCGCGGCGTGCGCGGCCTCGTTGACGCACGCATCCAGCAGCCCGGCGACGAGCCGACGATCAACGTGAACGTCGACCGCACGAAGGCGCTGCAAGCCGGCCTCACGCAGCACGACGTCGCGCAGAACCTGCTGATCGCGCTCTCGGGCAGCTCGCAGACGACGCCGAACTTCTGGCTCGATCCGAAAAACGGCGTGAGCTATCCGCTCGTGACCGAAGTGCCGCAGTACGACATCCATTCGCTGCAAACGCTCGCCAATATCCCGCTAACGACGGCGCAATCCGTCTCGTTCACGCCGCAAAGCCAGCTCGGCACGCTCGGCACCGTCTCGCGTAGCTCGCAGGAAGCCGTGGTTTCGCACTACAACGTGCAGCCCGTGCTCGACATCTTCGCCTCGACGCAGGGGCGCGACCTGGGCGGCGTCGCCTCGGACGTGAACCGCCTCGTCAATGAAGCACGCGCGCAACTGCCGCCCGGCTCGTCGATCGTGGTGCGCGGCCAGGTGCAGTCGATGAACGCCTCGTTCAGCGGCCTCGCGGCCGGCCTCGTGTTCGCGATCGCGCTCGTCTACCTGCTGATGGTCGTGAATTTCCAGTCGTGGCTCGACCCGCTCATCATCGTGAGCGGCCTGCCCGCGTCGCTCGCCGGCATCGCCTGGATGCTTTTCGTCACGCAAACCACGCTCAGCGTGCCGGCGCTCACGGGCACGATCCTCTGCATGGGCATTGCCACGGCCAACAGCATTCTCGTCATCAACACGGCGCGCGGGTCGCTCGCCGCCGGCATGGCGCCGCTCGCCGCCGCGCTCGACGCGGGCTTCAACCGGTTCCGCCCCGTGCTGATGACGGCGCTCGCCATGCTGATCGGCATGCTGCCGATGGCGCTCGGCCTCGGCGACGGCGGCGAGCAGAACGCGCCGCTCGGGCGCGCCGTGATCGGCGGCCTCGCCATCGGCACGCTTTCCACGCTCGTGTTCGTGCCCGTCGTCTTCGGCATGGTTCACGGGTGGCTCGCAAAACGCCGCGCCGCCACGGACGATACGCAAGCCGAAGCCACCACTCACGTCGAATAAGGACTCCAGATGAACACGCAAACTCCGCCGGAAGAACGCGGTGCCGCGACAGACCCGGCCACGCTCGCCGGGCCCACACGCAAGCGGACCGCCACGGTCATTGGCCTGACCTGTCTCGCGATCGCCGCGGCGCTTCTCACGGCCGGCATCGCGCCGCGCCTCGAAGCGCGTACGGCGCAGGCACAACAGGTCGCGGCGCAGCGCGAGCTGGTCGTCTCCACCCTCGCGCCGACGCGCGCGCCCGCCACGCAGGACCTGCTGCTGCCCGGCTCGATCATGTCCTGGGCCGACGCCTCGATCTACGCCCGCACGAGCGGCTACGTGCAGCACTGGTCCGCGGATATCGGGGTGCATGTGAAGGCGGGCCAGACGCTCGCGCAGATCGACACGCCCGAACTCGACGCGCAGCTCCAGCAGGCGCGCGCCGACGAAGCCACGGCGCGGGCCAACTTTCGCTTCGCCAGCAGCACGGCGCAGCGATGGCAGACCATGTTGCAGACGCAATCGGTTTCCGAGCAGGACGCCCAGGCAAAAACGAGCGACGCCGCCGCGAAGCTCGCCACGCTCCAGGCCGCGCAGGCCAACGTGGCGCGCCTGCAGGAGCTGGTCTCCTACCAGAACGTGACGGCGCCCTTTGACGGTGTCATCACGGCGCGCAACGTGCAGGTCGGCGCACTCGTCACCGCGGGCGGCACGCCGGGCCTTGCGACGATGCCCGGCGAGCTGTTCCATATCGCGCAGACCGACCGCCTGCGCGTCTACGTGGACGTGCCTCAGGACGATGCCAGCCTCGTCGCGCCCGGCACGACCGTGTGGTTGACAACGCAACAGTATCCCGGCCGCCGCTTCGATGCGAGCGTCGCACGCAGCTCGAATGTGATCGACCCGGTGAGCCGCACCCTGCGCGTCGAAGTCGACGTGGACAACCACGACGGCGCGCTGATGCCCGGCGCTTACGCGCAGGTGCATCTGACGCTCACGGCCACGTCGCCCGCGCTCGAGCTGCCCGTGAGCGCGCTGCTGTTCCGCCCGGATGGCGTGACGGTCGCGGTGGTGGATGGCGAGAACAAGGTGCAATTGCGCAAGGTCGGCATAGGCCGCGACTTCGGCACGTACGTCGAAATCGCCACGGGGCTCGCGGCGAGCGACCGTGTGATCGACAATCCCGGCGACGCCATCGCCAGCGGCGAGAGCGTGCGCGTCGCGGCAATGGCCGCTGCGGGCAAGAGCAAGGCTTGAGGGGTGAGGTCCATCATGATCGAACGTCCCCTCCCGGCGCTGCGCCGGATAGTCGTGGCCTGCACGGCGGCCTCGCTCGCGGCGTGCACCACGTTGCCGCATTACAGCGCGCCCTCGGTCGACGTGCCCGCACACTACGCGAAACAACTCGCGACTCAACCCGCGGCGGCGCCGGGCTGGAGCGTCGCCGCGCCCGCCGACGCCAACCCGCGCGGCCCATGGTGGACCCTCTTCGGCGACCACGAGCTCGACCAGCTCGAAGCGCGCGTGGACGTGTCGAACCAGACCGTGCGCCAGGCCGTTGCCAACCTCGAAGCCGCGCGCGCGATGATCGACTATCAACGCGCGGGCTATGCGCCTACCGTCACGGCGGGCGTCGCGGCGCAGCGCTACCGGACCTCGCAGAATCTCGTGGACCATTCGCTCGCCGGCAAGACGATTCCGGACTATTCCACGGGGCTCACGGCGAGCTGGGAACCCGACCTCTTCGGGCGCGTGAAGGACGCGACGACAGAAGCGCGCGCCAACGCGCAGGCAACCGACGCCGACCTCGAGTCGGTGCGCCTTTCGGTCGCGAGCCAGCTTGCCGCGAACTACTTCGATTTGCGCTCGCTCGATCGCCAGAAGAAGCTGCTCGACGACACCGTGACCGCCTACACGGCCGCGCTGCGCATCGTTCAGCAGCAGCTCGCCGATGGCGCGATCGACGCCTCCGCGGTCGCCCAGGCGCAAACGCAGCTCGAAAGCGCGCGCACGATGGACAGCGACATCGACGTGCAGCGCGCGCAGCTCCAGCACGCCATCGCCACGCTGATCGGCGTCCCCGCTTCGACGTTCACGCTGCCGCCACGCGTCGACCCTGTGGTGGTGCCGCCGATTCCCGCAGGCGTGCCCTCGGCGCTGCTCGAACGGCGCCCGGACATCGCGGCCGCGGAGCGGCGCGTGGCGGCGGCCAACGCCAGGATCGGCGAGGCGCGCGCGGCCTTTTATCCCGACCTCACGCTCTCCGCTACGGCGGGCCTCGAAAGCACGTTCTTCGCGCCGTGGTTCAGCGCGCCGAGCCTTTTCTGGTCGCTCGGCGCGCAGCTTGCTGGCACGCTATTCG
>DATBXG010000270.1:0-5999 GCA_036514415.1 Paraburkholderia sp. | reverse complement strand
CGAGCGTGTCGCTGCGGTCGAGGTCGGGCGCGCGGCCGCCGCGCCGCTCGAAAAGCGAGAAGCGAAAGCCATCGAATTCGTGCAGCGTACGCCCTTCGAAAACGAGTGCAGGCACGGCCGGAATCTCGCGCGCGGCCAGTTCGGCGACGAATGCGTGCTCTTCGAGTATCGCCTCGTCGCTCCAGCGCTCGGGGCGATAGAACTTGGCGATGAGCGGCGGCCCGTCTTCCACGCCCACCTGGTAGACGCGGTTCTCGTAACTGTTGAGCGCGAGCATGCGGCCGTCGGTGCGGCGGTTGGCCGGCATCAGCACGCCGTCGACTGCGTCGAGCACGCATTCGGGCGTGAGGCGCGCGTAGGGCGCGCCTTGCTGGTCGCCAGAGTCGCCGGGACCGGAAGGCTCGCCCGGATAAGGGTCCGGGATAGAAGAAGGATCGTGATTCATACCCGCAATTGTGCCTCTTGCGGGCGGTGCCGGCGAGCGTGGTGCGCAGAACCTGCGCATCACGGAAACTCGAACGGCGCACAACGAGACGACGAGACGCGACGCGCCTCGTCAGCGTGCTTCAGCGTGGCGCGGGGCCTCGGCTCAGTGGATCTGCGCGCCGGCGGGCATGACGTGCTCGCCCGTATCGATCAGATCTTCCAGAAAAAAGGGCTCGGTGTTGAGCTGCGCCGACGAGCCAGGCTCCCCGGCATACCAGGTCACCATCGCCATATCGCCGAGAATGCGCATCACGATGCCGCGCGCGCCCTGCGGCACGGCGATATGAACGGAACGGACGATAGAACCGATTTGCATGATGTTTCCCCGTTACCTCGCTACCTACGCCGGTTCCCTCGAAGGAAGACCGGTCGGCATGCTGACAAAAAAAACCGATGCGCACCATCAGTTGCGCGCGCATCCAAACCCGCCTCGGGCGACCCGCTCTTTCCGCGCACAAAGCACGGCCGGACCCTTGGCAGCCCCATTGTTGCCTGTTTGAGCGCGCACGCAAAGCGAAAAAATAGGGGGGTGTATCAATGGCGGCGCCGGCGCGACACCCTGCGCCGCCACGGCCCCGCCCAGCCTTGCCCGCGCAACTTACGAAAGCCTGACTGTAATAGATGGTAAACCCCGCTCTCCGCGTGCTTGCTAGGGCAGTCCCCGAAAAAGTACGCTGATGCATGATGACTGGCGCTATAGTCCTGTGCGAACCGCGCACCATAAAGGCCCGGCGCCGCACAGGCAAAGACCTCACGCGCGCCACACCAGCCGGCCACGATACCGATAACCTGAACGCTCGCCACTCCGGCCAGACCAGCCGCGCGAGCGACACCCCGACTCAAGCGAAGGAACCCGCCGTTCCATGTGGATCGTTCGACTCGCGCTCAAGCGTCCGTACACGTTCGTCGTGCTCGCGTTGCTGCTCTTGATCGTCGGGCCGCTGACGATTCTGCGCACGCCCACGGACATTTTCCCGAACATCGACATTCCGGTGCTTTCGGTGATCTGGACCTACACGGGCCTGCCCGCCGACGAGATGGAAAAGCGCATCGTGCTCAACTACGAGCGCGGCCTTTCCGTGGCCGTGAACGATATCGAGCACACCGAATCCACCTCGCTCAACGGCATTGCGGTCGTGAAGATCTTCTTCCAGCCGCATGCCAATATCCAGGAAGCGCTTGCCGAAGTCACCGCGCTTTCGCAGGCGCAGCTGCGCTCGCTGCCGCCCGGCATCCAGCCGCCGTTCATCCTGCGCTACAACGCTTCGACGGTGCCGATCCTGCGCCTGTCGCTCTCCTCGCCGCAGCTCACCGAGCAGGAGCTGTACGACTACGGCAACAACTTCCTGAAGACGCAGCTCGCGACCGTGCCGGGCGCCTCCGCACCGCTGCCCTATGGCGGCAAGCAGCGGCAGATCATGGTCGACATCGACCAGCGCGCGCTGCAGCAGCACAATCTCTCGCCGATGGACGTGGTGAACGCGGTCAGCGCGCAGAACCTCATCCTGCCGTCGGGCACGGCAAAAATAGGCGCGACCGAATACTCGGTGACGATGAATGCAAGCCCCGACAGCTTAGCGGGCCTGAACGTCATTCCCGTGAAAACCACGAACAGCGGCACGATCTACATCCGCGACGTCGCGCACGTACGCGACGGCTACGTGCCGCAGACCAATATCGTGCGCGTGGACGGGCAGCGCGCCTCGCTCCTCACCATCAACAAGAGCGGCAACACCTCGACGCTCGAAATCGTCGATCGCATCAAGGACATGATGCCGACGCTGCGCAATCTCGTGCCGGCGTCGCTCAATATCGATCCGGTCGCGGACCAGTCGCTGTTCGTGCGCGCCTCGGTGCAAGGCGTGCTGCGCGAGGCGCTCATCGCGGCGGCGCTCACGGCGCTCATGATCCTGCTCTTTCTGGGCAACTGGCGCGCCACGCTCATCATCGCGGTCTCGATCCCGCTTTCGATGATCACGTCGGTCATCGTGCTCGCGGCGCTCGGCGAGACCATCAACATCATGACGCTGGGCGGCCTCGCTCTGGCAGTGGGCATTCTCGTTGATGACGCAACGGTCGCGATCGAGAACATCAGCCAGCAGCTCGAACAGGGCAAGACGCTCGAGCAGGCGATTCTCGACGGCGCGCACCAGATCGCGATTCCCACGCTCGTCTCGACGCTCTCCATCTGCATCGTGTTCGTGCCGATGTTCCTGCTCACCGGCGTGGCGCACTATCTGTTCATCCCGCTCGCGGAAGCCGTGGTGTTCGCGATGCTGGCCTCGTACTTCTTCTCGCGAACGCTCGTGCCCACGCTCGCGAAGTACCTGATGCGCCATCATCACAAGCCCGCCGACCTGCATCACATGCATGGCGCGACGCGCAATCCGTTCATGCGCATCCACCTCGCGTTCGAGCACGGCTTCGAGGGGCTGCGCGAGCGTTATCGCGTGTTTCTCGAAGCGCGCGTGAAGCGTCCCGTGGGGTTCGTCGTGGCATTTCTCGCTTGCTGCGGCGCCTCGCTGCTCCTGATGCCGTTCCTCGGGCACGACTTCTTCCCGCAAGTCGACGCCGGCACCATCGCGCTGCACGTGCGCGCGAAAACCGGCATGCGCGTGGAAGAAACCGCCGTGCTCGTCGACCGCATCGACAAGCGCGTTCGCGAGCTGATTCCGGGCGGCGAACTGCATTCGGTCATCGACAACATCGGCCTGCCGGTCTCGGGCATCAACCTCTCGTACAGCAACACGGGCACCATCGGCACCTCCGACGCCGACGTGCTGATTTCGCTGAACGAGGACCATCACCCCACCGCTGATTACGTGCGCCTTTTGCGCCGCACGCTCAACGACGAATTCCCGGGCGTGCAGTTCGCCTTCCTGCCCGCCGACATCGTGAGCCAGACGCTGAACTTCGGCATGCCCTCGCCCATCGACGTGCAGATCGTGGGCCGCGACGTGGCCGGCAACCGCGCGTTCGCGGCGAAGCTGCTCGCGCGGCTGCGCGGCGTGCCCGGCTTCACCGATGCGCGCATCCAGCAACCCGCGGACCTTCCGCGCATCTTCATCGACGTGGACCGCACGCGCGCGCAGCAGGCGGGCTTCACGCAGAAGGACGTGGCGAGCGACCTGCTCATCACGCTCTCGGGCAGCCAGCAGACCACGCCCACGTTCTGGCTCAATCCGATCAATGGCGTGAGCTACAACGTCGTAACCGAAGCGCCGCAATACACGATCGATTCACTGCAGTCGCTCGCCAACATTGCGCTCACCGCGAACGGCCGCAGCAACATTCTCGGCTCGCTCGCGAGCATGCAGCGCATGTCGGCCAACGCGGTCATCACGCACTACAACGCGCAGACCACCATCGACATTTACGGCACCGCCGACGGGCGCGACCTCGGCGCCGTGTCCGACGACATCGCGAAGATCATCGACGATACGCGCAGCGATCTGCCGAAAACATCCAGCATCAAGCTGCGCGGCCAGGTGCAGACGATGAACGATTCGTTCTCCGGACTGTTCGGCGGGCTCGTATTCGCGATCGTGCTCGTGTATCTGCTGATCGTCGTGAACTTCCAGTCGTGGCTCGATCCGTTCATCATCATCACGGCGCTGCCGGGCGCGCTGGCGGGCATTGTCTGGATCTTGTTCCTCACGCACACCACGCTTTCCATTCCCGCGCTCACGGGCGCGATCATGTGTATCGGCATCGCCACGGCCAATTCCATTCTCGTCATCAGCTTCGCGCGCGAGCAGTTGCGACTGCACGGCGACGCGGCGCGCGCCGCGATCGAAGCGGGCTACACGCGCTTTCGACCGGTGCTCATGACGGCGCTCGCCATGGTGATCGGCATGGTGCCGATGGCCATCGGCCTCGGCGAAGGCGGCGAGCAGAACGCGCCGCTCGGGCGCGCCGTGATCGGCGGCCTCGCGGTGGGCACGCTCGCCACGCTGATCTTCGTACCCGTGGTGTTCTCGCTCATCTACCGCAAGCTCGGCGAGCGCCGCCAGCGCGCCAGTGAAAACGTGGTGCCCAAATCATGAATATCCTGTCATGACGAATCATTCGGAAACGCCTTCGCCGCAAGACCCGCACCCGCCGCACCCGGCGCCACGTAGATCGCGCCGCTGGCCCCTCGTGCTCGCCGCGCTCGTCGTGCTCGGGCTCGCGGCGCAGGGCATCTGGTCGCGCCATAGCGCGCATGCCGCGCTCGAACGCGACGCGCAGGCCGCCAGCACGCTTTCCGTCCAGGTGGTCACGCCGCAGCGCTCGGCGCGCGCGCTCGACCTCGTGCTGCCCGGCAACGTGCAGGCGTTTCTCGACACGCCGATCTACGCGCGCACCAACGGCTATCTGCGCAAGTGGTACTTCGACATCGGCGCGCACGTGAAGGCAGGGCAGCTGCTCGCCGAAATCGACGCGCCCGAAGTGGACGACCAGCTGCGCGCCGCGCGCGCCGACCTCGCCAACGCCGAAGCGAACTACGCGCTCGCGAAAACGACGGCCGACCGCTGGACGCAGATGCTGCAAACGCGCTCGGTGGCAAAACAGGACGCCGACGAAAAAGTGGGCGACATGCTCGCGAAGAAGGCCACGCTCGACTCCGCGCGCTTCAACGTCTCGCGGCTCTCGCAACTGCGGTCGTACGAGCGCGTGACGGCGCCCTTCGACGGCATCGTCACGGCGCGCAACGTGGACGTCGGCGCGCTCATCGATGCGGGCAACGGCGGCGCCTCGCAAAAGGAGCTGTTCCATCTCGCGCAGGCCGACCGGCTGCGCGTCTACGCGAACGTGCCGCAGTCTTACGCACAGCAGATCCGCGTGCAGCAGCATGCGTATCTCACGCTCAACGAGGCGCAGGGCAAGCGTTTTCCGGGCGTCGTCGCGCGCACGGCGGGCGCGGTCGATCAACAGCAGCGGACGATGCTCGTCGAAGTCGATGTGGACAACCGCAGCGGCGAGTTGCTGCCCGGCGCGTACGCGCAGGTGCATTTCGCGCTCGACGGCACGGCCGCGCCGATCACGCTGCCCGGCAACGTTTTCCTGTTCCGCCCCGATGGCGTGAAGGTGGCGACCGTCGATGCGCAAGACCGCGTGAAGCTCGTGAACGTCACACTCGGCACCGACTTCGGCACGCGCGTCGCGGTGGCGGCGGGGCTGACGGGCGACGAGCGCGTGATCGTCAATCCGCAGGACGCGATCGTCGATGGCACGCCGGTGCGCATCGTGCAGCCGCACGACGGGCATGCACCCGGCGCGGCGCATGGCGCGAGGGGTGCGAGCGGGGCAACCGGTGCCAGCGAAAGCGCGCAAGCGCAGGGCGAATGATGAGGCCCGCCCGCACCCGGCTTCTCGCGCTCAGCGCGCTAGCGGCACTTTCGGCACTTTCGGCGCTTGGCGGCTGCACGGTCGGGCCCGACTACGTGCGCCCCGCCATGCCGGTGGCCGCGACATTCAAGGAACTCGAAGGCACGGGCTGGACGATCGCGCAGCCCGCGGACAACGCGTCG
>DATBXG010000269.1:0-3438 GCA_036514415.1 Paraburkholderia sp. | reverse complement strand
TGCAAAGGACACCGTCGTGTCGGTCGCTTACAAGCTATCGGATGCGCAGGGCAATCTGATTGAGGAAAGCGACGAGCCGATGGTCTATCTGCACGGCGGCTATGATGGCACGTTCCCCAAGATCGAGGAAGTGCTGGACGGGCAGGAGCCGGGCTTCGAGACCCAGATCCAGCTTGAACCGCAGGACGCCTTCGGGGAGTACGATCCCGAGCTCGTGAAGATCGAGCCGCGCAACCGCTTTCCCGAGCCGCTGGAAGTCGGCATGCAGTTCGAAGGTACGCCTGAAGAAGGCGACGAAGATCTCGACACGCTCATCTATACCGTCACGGACGTCGCGGAAGACAAGGTCGTGCTCGACGGGAATCATCCGCTCGCGGGCATGGCGCTGCGCTTTGCGCTCACGGTCAAGGAAGTTCGCACCGCCACCGAAGACGAGATTGAGCATGAGCACGCGCACGGTGCGGACGGCCTCGAAATCATCGACGAAGACGAAGACGAAGAAGACGACGGCGACGAAGGCGCTTCGAAGCCTACGCTGCACTGATCCGCGCTGATTAGTGCGCGAAGCCGCCCGACGCCGGTGCGCCGGGCGGTTGCACCTGGTCAGGCGGCTGGTCATTCTGGTGGCCCGTGCCGCCGCTGTCACCACCGCTGGATCCACCACTCAGGCCGTTCTGGCCAGTCTCACGATTCCGACCATTTAGCCCGTTCTGGCCGCCCTGCGTTGGCCAGGCTGGCATCAGCACGCCGTTCCCGGCGGGCGGCACCGCAGAACCCGATGCGACGCCAGGCGTCACAGGCGCGACGTCGGGCGATTGAGGCATGCCTGGGATCTCGGTCACGTCCGGCATCGACGAGACTTCGGGCATATCGGGCATCGCTGGCGACTGCCCGGCTCCCGGCAGGTTCGGCGACGGTTGTGCGGGCAGCAACGGCAGATGTTTCGGTACGTCGCGCACGCTCACGCGCAGTGGCGTGTTGCGTGTCATGTCGACGTCCACCTGCAGCCACTGCGTGAGCGGATCGCGCAAGGAGAACGCGATGCGCGTGACGTTTTCTATCCTTGCGCCTTTTTCATTGCGTAACGGCTGGTCGATTGTGAAACCGTGCGCGAGTTTCGAGTCGTCCGCATTCACGATGATCACGGGGCCGCGAAAAGTCTGCGCGAGCCTCACGAGGCTGCGGCGCAACTCCAGATAGCCGTCGCGCGGCGCGCGGTGAAAGCGCAGCCAGGCGAAGCGGTCTGGGCGCTCGTAATGCTCGGGCATCGCATTGCCCTGCATGAAGATGACGATGGCGCGTGCGTTGCGGCGCCTGGCATATTCGGCCGCGTGTTCGAGCCAGAAGCCATTGGCGATCACGCGATCTTCGAACTCGCCGTTGCGCCCGCCCGCATTGAGATAGTGATTGTTGCCATCAGGCACGTTCAGCCCGATGAACACGGTGTCGCCGAGTTGCCAGCGCACGTTCTCACGATATGGCCGGAAGCGCGAGACCTCGCTTTCGCGTGTGAGCGTCAAGCGGTTCTGCCCGAGCGAGTTCGGATCGGCAAAGAAATTCTGGCGCACGAAATCGAGCCGTTCCGCGGGATCGTAGGCGCCCGAGCCGCTCACGCCGCAGGTGACCCAGTCGCGCTCGCCGGGCACGAAAACGAGCGGCGCACGCGACGCGTCGAGGATGTCGTGACGCCGCTCGTAAAGATGGTCGGCGCAGGTTTCGTGCGTGCCTTTGAGATTGCCGTCGTAGACGGTGAAGGCGATTTGCGGATCGCGCCCGATCGCGTCGATGAGGCGCTGCGCCGACGCTTCCTCGGACTGCGAAGTGAGCGCGTTCGCCGCGACCGCGAATGCATAGCGAGGCGACTGTGCGTGCGCGGCGAGCGGCGAACCAAGCGACGACGCCAGCATCAACGCGCATGCCACACGGCGCATAATTTTCAGATAGCGCGAGCGGGGACAGCCGCGGCCCGGCGGTTGCAGCGGCCGCGGCGGCGTCGCGAGGCGACGCTCAGCGTTTCGCGTCCGGCGCTGTGGCCAGCTCATGCAGTTCGTACAACAGGTCGAGCGCGTCGCGCGGGCGCAGCTCGTTCGGATCGAGTTCGCGCAGCCGTTGTGCGACGAGCGATGCCCCGCGATCCTCCTCGGCCGGCGCGGCGCGGTCTTCCACGTACGGCGCTTCGTCGTCGTACCCGGCGGCTGGCGCAGCGAAGAGATCGAGTTGCGGCGCGGGCTGTCCCGCCGATTGCTGTTCCAGATGCACGAGATGCTTGCGCGCGGCGCGGATCACGGCGGCCGGCACACCCGCGAGCTGCGCGACCTGCAGGCCGTAGCTCTGGTTGGCCGGGCCCTCCTGCACCGCATGCAGGAAGACGATGCCGTGACCATGCTCGACGGCCGAAAGATGCACGTTCGCTGCCTGCGCGAATTCGGCGGGCAGCTGCGTGAGTTCGAAGTAGTGCGTGGCGAAGAGCGTGTGGCAACCGTTGTTCGCGAGCAGGTGCCGTGCGATGGCCCATGCGAGCGCGAGGCCGTCGAACGTCGACGTGCCGCGTCCGATCTCGTCCATCAGCACGAGGCTCTGTGGCGTGGCGTCGTTGAGAATGGCCGCGGCTTCGGTCATCTCGACCATGAAGGTCGAACGGCCGCCCGCGAGGTCGTCGGCGGCGCCGATGCGCGTGAAGATGCGGTCGATCGGCCCGAAGCGCGCGCGCTTCGCCGGCACGTAGCTGCCCACGTAGGCGAGCAGGGCAATGAGCGCGGTCTGTCGCATGAAGGTCGATTTGCCGCCCATGTTCGGGCCGGTGATGAGCAGCAGCTTGCGCTCGGCGGCGAGCACGCAGTCGTTCGCGATGAACTGCTCGACCTGCGCTTCGACGACCGGATGGCGGCCTTGCTCGATCTCGATGCCGGGCGCTTCCGAAAACGTGGGCGCATTCCAGTCGAGCGCCCGGGCGCGTTCCGCGAACGCAGCCAGCAGGTCCAGTTCCGCGAGCGCGGCGGCCACGCGCTGGCAGTCGGGAATGAACGGCAGGAGCGCCTGCAGCAGCGCGTCGTAGAGCGCCTTCTCGCGTGAGAGTGCGCGCTCCTGCGCCGAGAGCGCCTTGTCCTCGAATGTCTTGAGTTCCGGCGTAATGTAGCGCTCGGCGTTCTTGAGCGTCTGACGGCGGCGATAGTCGTCGGGGACCTTGTCGGTCTGGCCGCGCGTGACTTCGATATAGAAGCCGTGCACCTTGTTGTACTCGACGCGCAGATTGCCGATGCCGGTGCGGGTGCGCTCGCGCGTTTCGAGGTCGAGCAGGAACTGGCCGCAGTTCTCCGAGATGTCGCGCAGTTCGTCGAGTTCCGCATCGTAGCCGCGTGCGATCACGCCGCCGTCGCGCACCATCGCGGCGGGTTCCGGCGCGACCGCGCGCTGCAGCAGCGCCGCGCACTCCGCGGG
>DATBXG010000268.1:0-2122 GCA_036514415.1 Paraburkholderia sp. | reverse complement strand
CGCCCCGAAGGGCACAACCAAACACCAGTGGGGCACGTGAGTTCTCGCGAATGCTCACGCGTGCCACCCGCTTTCCCATGCAGACCCAACCGCAGCGCGCGAAGCGAGCAGCGGGATGAATGAGCGCCTTGTCACTAACCTTGAAGGTGCGAGGTGACAGACGCTCCGGAGCCATTCACCATTTACGACGAGATGTGAACTGTGGCAGGCGTTGGCGGTTTGAGCGGCTTTCTTTGCCTACTTTCTTTGCCGCCGCAAAGAAAGTAGGTGCCGCCCCGCACAGGGGCAACGCATGCAGACCGACGCGAACACAAGGAAAGGCCAAAACAGCAAGCCAACCGCAAACCCAAACCCAAACCCAAACCCAAACCCAAACCCAAACCAGCCCCTCACTCCCCCCCGCGCCGCTCATGACTCGGCGCATGACCGAACTGCACGCGATACGCCTTGCTGAAATGGCACGGTGAATTGAAGCCACAATGCGCCGTCACGCGCGCGATGGAGGTGTCGGTCGTGCGCAGCAGTTCGCGCGCGCGCTTCAGGCGCAACGTCAGGTAATAGTGAGTAGGCGAGACGTTCAGATACGCCTTGAACATGCGCTGCAAATGCCGCTGCGAGAGCCGCACGAGACGCGCCAGTTCTTCCAGCGAGAGCGGCTCCTTGATGTTGGCCTCCATCAGCCGCACGACCTCGACCAGCTCGGCGCGCGAAAAGCCCACGCGCGCATCCACGGGGATGGGCTGCAGATCGGTCGAGCCGCGTATGCGCTCCAGGATGAACTGTTCGGATACCTTCGCGGCCAGCGTTTGCCCGAGACGCGCGCCGACCAGTTCCAGCATCAGATCGAGCGGCGCGGTGCCGCCCGTGCACGTGAGACGGTCGCGGTCGACGACGAACAGCTCGTCGGCGAAGCGCACGCGCGGAAACTCATCGTGCAGGACCGTGAGGTCTTCCCAGTGCACGGCGCAGCGATAGCCGTCGAGCAGCCCGCTCGACATGAGCGCGTACGCGCCAGTGCAGATGCCGCCGAGCGGCACGCCCCGCTGCGCCAGCATGCAGAGCGTGGCTCGAACGCCGTCGTTCATGATCTCGCGAATGCGAATGCCGCCGCACACGATCAGCACGTCGGGCAGACACGCCGGATCGAGCGCCTGCGCGGGGCGCACCGCGATGCCGTTGCTCGCGCGGGCCGGCGCGCCGTCGAGCGAGTAGATCGACCAGCGGTAATGGTCCGCGCGCCCCACGTAGTTGGCCATGCGCAGCACTTCGACCGCGCTGGAAAACGCGATCATCGAGAAGTTCTGCAACGTCAGGAACCCGAAATGCCGGAAAGACGATGCCGTGCGCACCTCGGCGGCGGGCACGGCGATGTCGGTCGTCACATTGCGCTCCTCAGGAGACGACGGTTGGGAGTCCGCGGGTGGGAGTCGGCTTACGCCTCGACGACTGCGGGGCGAACGCGCATCAACTGCTTGATTCCTGCGAACAGCGGCGCTTTCGCGGCGCCCGGCGCCCGGCCGAAGCTTTCGGTAATGCGGTCGAGGATGATCGCGAGCAGCACGACGGAAAGCCCGCTTTCGAAGCCAAGACCGATGTCCAGACGCTGGATGCTCGCCAGCACGTCGTTGCCGAGCCCGCCTGCGCCCACCATCGAAGCGATGATGACCATGGAGAGCGCCATCATGATGGTCTGGTTCACGCCTTGCATGATGGAGGGCAGCGCATTAGGGAACTGCACCTTGTACAGCAGTTGCCACGGCGTGCAGCCGAATGCCTGCCCGGCTTCCACGATCTCGCGGTTCACGTGCTTGATGCCAAGGCTCGTGAGGCGAACGGCGGGCGGCATGGCGAAGATCACGGTGGACAGGATGCCGGGCACGCGGCCAAGGCCGAACAGCATGGCGGCGGGAATCAGGTAGACGAAGGCCGGCATGGTCTGCATCAGGTCGAGAATGGGCCGCACGATGGTTTGCACGAGCTTGCTCTTCGCCGTCCAGATGCCCAGCGGAATGCCGACGACCAGGCTGATGACCGTGGACGAGAGCGTGAGGCCGAGCGTCACGACGGTCTGGTCCCAGAAGCCTGTCGCGTAGATCAGCAACAGCGAGCCGGTAGCGAAAAT
>DATBXG010000267.1:0-8832 GCA_036514415.1 Paraburkholderia sp. | reverse complement strand
GACCTGATTCCAACGGGGGCGATCGACACGATCCAGCTCATTCCAGGCTCGAACCCCGTGTACGGACTCAACACGCTGGGCGGCGCAATCGCGATCACGACGAAGAACGGGCGCACGAGTCCGGGCGGCAACGTCGATCTTTCGGGCGGCTCCTGGGGGCGCAAGAGCGCGCAATTCGAGCAGGGCGGCACGCTCGGGCCGCATTTCGACTACTACGCGAATGCCAACGTCACGAACGACAATGGCTGGGCCGACCACAACGCGAGCCGCGTGCGCCAGGCATTCGGCAAGCTGCGCTACACCGATGACGACACCACGCTCTCGATCTCCGGCGGCGGCGCGGACAACTCGCTCTACGGCAGCCAGACCATTCCCCGCTCGTTTCTCGACAACCCGAAGCAGGCCTACACTTTCCCGGATCTGAACCGCAACAGCGTGGGCTATCTCACGCTATCGGGCGAGCATTTCTTCACCGACAACGTCGAACTGAGCGGCAACGCGTACTATCGCCATCTGCGCAATGAGAACGTGAGCAGCAACAACAATACGAACTTCGGATCGGTCGACGAGAATGGCAACGTCGACACGCTGGAAGGCAGCAACGTCGATTCCGTCGTCACGACCGAGAGCTTCGGCGCGAGCCTGCAGCTCACGCTGCTCGGCAAGCTGGGCGGCATCGGGAGCCAGCTCGTCGCGGGTGTGGCGGCGGACTTTGCCAACTCGCACTACGTTTCGTCTTTGCAGAACGCCTCGTTCACGCCCGAGCGCGCGACGGTCGGCATCGGCGATTTCGTTCAGCAGACCGATGCAAAAACGCGCAACGTGAACTATGGCGTCTATCTGAACGAGACGCTTACGCTCACGCCGCAATGGACGCTCACGCTATCGGGGCGCTACGACTGGTCGAGCGCGCGCATTGGCGACGCAAGCGGCGTGCAGCCACTGCTCGACGGCTATCACACGTTCTCGCGTTTCAATCCGGCCGTGGGCCTCAACTGGAATCCGCTGCCGGCCCTCACCGTCTATGCGACCTACAACGAAGGCATGCGCGCGCCGACCGCAATCGAGCTTGCGTGCGCGGACCCGGCCGCGCCGTGCTCGCTGCCGAACAACTTCGTGGCCGACCCGGCGCTGCAACCCGTGATCTCGAAGACGTTCGAAGCCGGCGCGCGTGGCCGTATCGGCGCGGCGACCACGTGGAGCGCCGCCGCGTTCAGCACCACGCTCTCCAACGACATCGAGTTCGTGAGCGCGGCGGGCAGCACGCAGGGCTATTTCCAGAATGTTGGCAAGACGCGCCGCCAGGGCATCGAACTGGCGGGGCATACCGTGTTCGGCCCCGTTGGCATTGGCCTGAACTACAGCTACGTGGATGCGACCTACCGCTCGACGTGGACGGAGCATAGCCCCGCGAATTCCTCGGCGGATGCAAACGGCGCCGTGACGGTGCGGCCGGGCGACCACGTGCCGGGCATTCCGGCGCATGCCGTCAAGCTTCGGCTCGACTACGCGGCCACGGCGAAGTGGAACATCGGCACGAACATCACGTGGCGCAGCGGCGTGTATGCGCAAGGCGACGAAAACAATCAGGACATCAACGGAAAGATAGCGGGCTACGTGCTCGTCGATCTGGACACGCGCTACCGCGTCACGAAGCGGCTGGAGATCTATGCGAGCGTGACGAACCTGTTCGACAGACGCTACGCGAGCTTCGGCGTGTTGGGCCAGAACTTCTTCAACGGCCCCGGGCACACGTTCGACGGCGCGAACCCCGTGAACGAGCAATTCGTCGGACCAGGCGCGCCGCGCGGCTTTTGGGTGGGCCTCCACTACGCGTGGGACTGATCACTGATCAAAAGGGACTGGACATATGCGCGCATCGGGGTGAGTCCGCATTCCTCCACGTGGGCGATTTGCGGTAATACACAGACTGGCGAATCGCCTCCGCGCGCGTTGACGCGACGCACACGGCTTTGCATACGGTTCGCTTACACAGCGTGTTGCGCGTCGCGCGCGCGTTCGCCGCAAACCGGCCGGCTTCGTGCGCTGGCCGGATGGCCCGGAGCTTGCTAATAGAGACACTGAAACGTGTCCGGCAAGGTACCGGCCAATCGTGGAGGAGAGCATGCGCGACGAAGTTCAAATGGCCGCAGGGCAAGCGGTCCTGATGTCCAATGGCTGGCCCGCTCCAGCAATCCAGAAAGCGCACGAGCGATCGGAGACTTTCGGTCTGCGGGCAACCGCCAGGCCCGATTACGATGTGCTTACGTGTGCCGGCCTCGAACTGAAGCGCGAGCAGAATCGCGTGCTGTGCCTGCATGCCATGCCGGTCATGGAGACGCTGCACGAGCAGATCGTCAACACGCAAAGCATGATCGTGCTGACCAATGCCGAGGGCCTGATCCTGCATTCGATCGGCGACGACGACTTTCTCCAGCGCGCCGAAAAGGTCGCGCTGCGTCCCGGCGCGAACTGGGCCGAGGACCGCCAGGGCACCAACGCAATCGGCACCGCGCTTGCCGAGCGCTGCGCGATGGTCGTGCATGGCGACCAGCATTACCTCGCGGCGAACCGCTTTCTCACGTGCTCGAGCGTGCCGATCTTCGACCCGTATGGCGACGTGATCGGCGTGCTCGACGTGACGGGCGATCATCGCAGCTATCACCAGCACACCATGGCGCTCGCGCGCATGTCCGTGCAGATGATCGAGAATCATCTGTTCGCCACGACTTTTCAGGAGACGCTGCAGGTCTCCTTTCACGGCCGCCCGGAGTTCCTCGGCACGCTGATGGAAGGCATCGTCGCGTTCACGTGCGACGGGCGTTTTCTCTCGGCGAACCGCAGCGCGCAGTTTCAGCTCGGCCTGTCGCTCGCCGCGCTGCGCGCGCATACGCTGTCGTCGCTTTTCCAGACCACGAGCGCGCAGCTCATCGACCGCATGCGCGCGGGCCTCGAGCCGCACCTCATGCTCAATCTGGCCAATGGGGCGGTCGTGTGCGCACGCGTGCAGTTCAGGCGCGCGACGCTTGCGGAAGGCAGCCGGCCCGTGGTCGTGCACGATGCCGCGCCTGTGCCCGCCTGTGCGGCGGCGCAGCCGCCTTCCATGGGGCTCTCGCGCCTGAGCTATCTCGACACGGGTGATCCGCAAGTCGCGCTCGTGATCGCGAAGGTGCGCAAGGTGATCGGCAAGGACATTCCGGTTCTGGTCACCGGCGAGACCGGCACGGGCAAGGAACTGCTCGCGCAGGCCATCCACAACGATTCGCCGCGCCGCGATCAGCCGTTCGTGGCCGTGAATTGCGCGTCGATTCCGGAAACGCTGATCGAATCGGAGCTGTTTGGCTACGAAGAGGGCGCGTTCACCGGCGCGCGACGCAAGGGCGCGGCGGGCAAGCTCCTGCAGGCGAACGGCGGCACGCTGTTTCTCGACGAGATCGGCGACATGCCCTATCCACTGCAAGTGCGCCTCTTGCGTGTGCTGCAGGAGCGCATGGTCAATCCGCTCGGTTCGACGAAGACGATACCCGTCGATATCGCGATCATCTGCGCGACGCACCGCGATTTGCGCGAGATGATCGCGCAGAACCGCTTCCGCGAGGACCTGTACTACCGGCTCAACGGCCTCGTGGTCCGCTTGCCGCCACTGCGCGACCGCACCGATCTCGCGGTCGTGATCCAGAAGCTGCTGCTTCGGGAATCGCACGGGCGTGCGGACCGGGAGCCGCTCAGCGTCGCGCCTGACGTGATGGCGTTGTTCGAGCGCTGCGCCTGGCCCGGCAACTTCCGCCAACTCGGCAACCTGCTGCGCACGGCCGCTGCGATGGTCGACGACGACGGCCAGATCCGGCGCGAACATTTGCCCGACGACTTCTTTGACGATCTGCGCTGCCGCGCCGAGCCGCAGGCTTTGGCCGCGCCGCCCGCGCCCGCGGACACATTGGTGCTGGAGGACGCGCGCCTCGAAGACGTCACCGCCTCGATGATCGCGGCCACGCTCGCGCGGCATGGCGGCAATGTGTCGGCGGCGGCGCGGGCCCTGGGCGTGTCGCGCAATACCATCTATCGCAAGATGCCCGCTGCCGATCCGGGCCGCGGTTCTGGCGACGCTTGAAGCGCTCTTTGCGCAAGTCGCCAGGCTAACGCTGCTCCCTTCCTCTGTCCCACGGGTGTTGCATCCTGTAGCACCCGTGTTCCGAAACGCAACACCATTTGCCGCACGCCTGCACAGGGCGTATCGGGAGAGCGCTGGCTTACATCGGCATGGCCCTTGCTTTGAAGAGAGTGGCCGCACATACGATGCGGTATTGCGACTCAATCTCAAACAAGGAGACATGTCATGCAGTGGACCACCCCTTCATATACCGACCTTCGTTTCGGCTTTGAAATCACGATGTATATCGCCAACCGCTGAGCGCACGGCAGCGTGCCGTCCGCGTGACCGTGAAGGCCAGGCGGACGGCGTGCAACGAGAACGATCATGAAGATCAGGATACTGGGTTCGGGTGCAGGCGGCGGCCTGCCGCAATGGAACTGCAACTGCGCGAACTGCCGCCGCGCGCGCAATGGAGGCGGCGACGTGCTGCCGCGCACGCAGTCGTCGATTGCGGTGAGCGGCGATGGCGTGGACTGGGTGCTCGTCAATGCATCGCCGGATCTGCTCGAGCAACTGCGCTCGCACCCCGACCTGCAGCCAGCACGCGCAACGCGCGATAGCGCACTTGCGGCCGTCGTGCTCACGGACGCGCAGATCGACCACGTCACCGGGTTGCTGATGCTGCGCGAACGCACCTCGCCGCTGCCGCTCTACGCCTGCGCGCCGGTGCTCGACGATCTTTCGGGCGGGCTGCCGCTCGTGCCGCTGCTCGGCCACTACTGCGGTGTGGAGGCACACGCGGTTGCACCAGGCGAGCCGTTCACGATTGCCTCATGCGACGGCCTGCGCTTTACCGCCATGCCCGTCGAGAGCAAGCCGCCGCCCTATTCGCCGCGCCGCGAGGCGTCGGTGCCGGGAGACAATGTGGCACTCCTGATCGAAGATGTCGAGGCGGGAACGCGCGCATTCTATGCGCCGGGTCTTGCGCAAGTGAGCACCGACGTGCTCGGCACCATGCAAAGCGCGGACCTCGTGCTCGTGGACGGCACATTCTGGACGACCACCGAGATGATCGACCTCGGTCTTTCGACGAAGCACGCGGACGACCTGGGCCACCTCGCGCAACGCGGCGTTGACGGGCGGCCCGGCATGATCGACTGGCTCGACACCTTGCCGCGTGGCACGCGCAAAGTGCTTACGCATATCAACAACACGAACCCGATTCTCGACCCGCATTCCGTCGAGCACGCGCAGCTGCGCGCACACGGTATCGACGTGGCTCACGACGGCATGCAGTTTCAGGTATGAAAATGAACGCACCCTTCCCCCTGCAAGATGCGCATGAGATACCTTGGACTGCGAATGAATTCGAGTCGCGCCTTCGTGCGCTCGAATCGCGGTATCACATTCACCATCCGTTCAACCGGCTGCTCAACAGCGGACGCTGCTCGCCCGCGCAGATCCGCGGCTGGGTGGCGAACCGCTTCTACTATCAGATCAACATTCCGCTCAAGGATGCGGCGATCCTCTCGAACTGCCCCGATCGCGAGACGCGCCGCCGCTGGATCCAGCGCCTGGTGGACCACGATGGGCAAGGCGGGAACGAAGGCGGCATCGAAGCCTGGGTGCGGCTGGGAGAGGCGGTGGGCATCGATCGCGCAACGTTGTGGGCGCAACTAGATGTGCTGCCCGGCGTGCGCTTCGCGGTCGATGCCTATGTGAACTTCGCGCGGCGCGCACCGTGGCAGGAGGCGGTGTGCTCGTCGCTCACCGAGATGTTCGCGCCGCAGATCCACCTCGACCGCCTGGCCGGGTGGCCGTCGCATTATCCCTGGATCGAGCCGCAGGGGCTCCAGTATTTCCGCAGCCGCGTGCCGCTCGCGCAGCGCGATGTCGAACACGGACTCGAAGTGACGCTGAGCCATTTCCGCACGGCCGCCGAGCAACAGCGCGCGGTCGAGATCCTGCAGTTCAAGCTCGATATTCTCTGGTCGATCCTCGATGCGGTCGAAAAGGCATGGCCGATATGAACACGATAGTGCCCGATGCAGGCAGCGGCGTGCCGCTGCGCCCGCGCTTGCGCGGCATGTACCGCTTGCAGTGGGAGGCGGCCCAGGACGCGTACGTTCTACTCTATCCCGAGGGGATGGTGAAGCTCAATTCGAGCGCGGGCGAGATACTCGCGCGTTGTGACGGCGTGCACGAACTCGATGAGATCATCGGCGAGCTGGAGCGCCTTTTCAGCACGTCGGAGCTCGCGCCCGACGTCTACCGGTTTCTCGATCACGCGCGGCTGCGCGGCTGGCTGGACTGACATGGCGCCCGATACCGCACTCCTGCCCAAGCCGCTGTGGCTGCTCGCCGAATTGACATACCGGTGCCCGCTGCACTGCGCGTTCTGCTACAACCCGGTGGACTTCGCGCGGCACGGCGAAGAACTCGACACCGAAGCCTGGCGCGCGACCATCAGCGCCGCACGCGAGCTGGGCGCCGCGCAAATCGGCTTTTCCGGAGGCGAGCCGTTGCTGCGCGACGACCTGGAAACGCTGGTCGCTCATGCGCGCCAGATTGGCTTCTACACGAACCTGATCACGTCGGGGATCGGCCTGAACGCCGAGCGCATCGAGCGGCTCAAGGCCGCCGGGCTCGATCATATCCAGGTGTCGATGCAGGACTCCACACGCGAACTCAACGACTTCCTCACGAACACGCGCACCTTCGAACTCAAGCGCAATGTCGCGCGGCTCGTGAAGGCTCATGGGTATCCGATGGTGCTCAACTGCGTGCTGCATCGCTTCAACCTGCCGCACGTCGCGCAGATCATCGACATGGCGCTCGAGCTCGGCGCCGACTATCTGGAGCTTGCGAACACGCAGTACTACGGCTGGGCCATGCTCAACCGCGATCAGTTGATGCCTACCGTCGAGCAGCTTCGCGAAGCCGAGGAGACGGTGAACCAGTATCGCGCCCGCATTGGCGGGAGGTGCCGCATCCTGTTTGTCGTGCCCGATTACTTCGAGCAGCGGCCGAAAGCGTGCATGAGCGGCTGGGGCAACGTGTTTCTCGGTGTCGCGCCGGATGGCGCGGCGCTGCCGTGTCACGCGGCGCGTTCGCTGCCGGGCCTCGTGTTGCCGAACGTGCGCGACGTCCCGCTGCGGCAGATCTGGTACGAGAGCGATGCGTTCAACGCGTTTCGCGGCGACGGCTGGATGCGTGAGCCTTGCCGCAGTTGCGACGAGCGTCACGCCGACTATGGCGGCTGCCGGTGCCAGGCGTATATGCTGACCGGCGACGCGGCCGCGGCCGACCCCGTATGCGCGAAGTCGCCGCATCACGACCAGATCGTGCAGGCCGTGGAGTTCGCGCGGCGGCCGACGCGCGACGACGAGCGGCCCATCGTGTTCCGCAGCAAGCAGAATTCGCTGGCGCTTTGAGCAGAGGATCGTCATGGGCTCGGCCGTTGCGCGCTTCGATCGAGGGGATGGCCCGGTGGCTGGCCACCGGGCATTCGCGCGGCGGGAAGCGGCGGGGCGGCGGTTGTCGATCGTCGTCGTGGTTGCGGGCGTGCTTGCGCTGCACGCGGGGCTCTTTGCCATCGTGCGGTGGGAGGCGCCGATACAGCGCAGCGAGCCGGTGCGCTCGAGGACGATCGAAGCGGCATTGATCGCACCGATGCCAACGAAGCCAGCCATGCCACCGATGCCACGCAAGAGCGAAGCGCCTGCGCAAACGCCGTTGGTCAATCGTCCGATTCATGATGCAGTGCGAAGCATTCCTGATGCGTCTCGATTGCATGAGGCGCCACGTGCGCGTGCCCAGGTACAGGCAAGGATCACGACGCCTGTGGCCGCTCCGCCGGACGCCCACGCCGCAACCGAAGCCTCCGTGCCAGCGCAGCCCGTAGCCGACGCGCAACCGCAACCGCATCCGCAGCCGCAGGCGCCAGCCGAAGCCGTCGCCGAAACGCCGCACCGCGTCGCGCATCTGGACTGCTCGCTAACGAAGCCCGATTACCCCGCGCAGTCCTTGCGCCGGGCGGAGGCGGGCACTGCCGTCATCGAACTCGAAACCGCAGCGGATGGCCATGTGCTCGCCGCGCGCGTCGCGACGAGCAGCGGCTATGCGCGGCTAGACGAAGCGGCGCGCAGCGCGGCGCTCGAAAGTCACTGCCAGCCTTACGCGGAGAGCGGCAAGCCGGTGCCGGCGCGCGCCGACGTGCCGTTCACGTTCAACCTCGCCGAATGAAACGGAGGACGTCATGCCAACCTATGGAATCACGCACCTGTGGGCTCAGGGCGACCCGATGACGCGCTTCGTTGCGGCGCTGCTCGCCGCGATGTCGATCGCGTCGTGGTCGGTGATGGCGTTGAAGGCGATCGAGTTCGCGCGTCTGCGCCGGCGTGCGGGCGCTGCGCAGCGCAGCTTCTGGGGCGCAGGCGCCGGTGCCGATGGCATGGAAGCGCTGGGCCAGCCAGGCACGCCGTTCTTCGAGCTGGCGAGCGCGGGCCAGCGCGCGCTCGCGCACCACGAGGCAAGCGGCGCGGGGCACCGGGCGCGCGTCGATCTGAGCGACTGGCTGCAGCGCAGCCTCAAGGCTTCGGTGAGCGAGAGCGCGACGCATCTTCAGCGCGGCCTGGGCCTGCTCGCCTCGATTGGCAGCACCGCGCCGTTCGTTGGCCTGCTCGGCACCGTGTGGGGGATCTATCATGCGCTGCTGGCGCTCGGCGCGAGCGGCGAGG